>JBARSG010000570.1:0-3341 GCA_049644625.1 Desulfobacterales bacterium
ATACTCCGCCCCTTGTTTTTCGATTAGTTGCCTATCAAACTTTTACTTAAATCCAAACCAATCAATTGTCTAAGAAATTGAATTAGGTCTTTTAAGTAATTTATAGATGCACTAAAAGGATCCAAACAAAAATGCCGAGAACCAAAAGCTTTACGAGAGCCAAAAGCTTTAAATGTTGCGATATGGCATTTGGCACCTCGGCTATCTTTGTCAAATACAGTTAGTTAACAGCAGCAAGGATCGACATAACAAAAGCAAAGATCAACAGTATAGCAACAACACGGATCAACTACATAACGATAACGATAAGATTCTCTTGTGCGAGAAG
This sequence comes from Desulfobacterales bacterium, assembly GCA_049644625.1. Taxonomy (GTDB): domain Bacteria; phylum Desulfobacterota; class Desulfobacteria; order Desulfobacterales; family UBA11574; genus S5133MH16. The sequence goes on from JBARSG010000570.1 coordinate 329, forward strand.
GAGGCCCACATAAGCTTTTGCTGTTCTGGTAATTACTTCTTGCCCAGTCCGCTTAAACATGAGGGATACGGCTTCATGATTCTGCTGCGCCTGTTTCCATCCAATCTTTGTCTGGCCGCCATCATAGACCGACCAGGACATCGAGACAGCAGAAGCGAAGTTATTAATTGCATCCGGGTCATTGAGCTTGCCAAGATCAAAGTCTGCCTGAGTTAAATTTCCCTGAAGCATTTTGGCGCCAGTAGCCCACATAGGATTGGTGGTGCGGTTAAAGGTCTCGGTAAAATAGATCTGGGGGAAAAAACCAGACCTGGCCTGAATTACCTCTGATTTTATCATCTCCACCTGAAAGCGTGCCGCTTTGATTTTTGGATTCTGCTCCACAGCCATTTGAATTGCCTCAGACAGGGTCAAGGATTCCGGCAGAGGTATGTTTTGAGCGATAGATGCTCTGGCAAATATAAAAAAAATAAAAGATACGGCTGCCAAAATCCACAGAAAAATCTTATAAATAATTGGTTTCATATTGCCCCTCTCTACCGTTAAACTGTTTTTATGATACATAGTGCAGGATGCACGATAACTGATGCGCGGTGGATGAACCATGAACTGAATCTTGAAACTTTAAAAAATCACGAAAAAATATCTTAATTTTTGCGTTTTAGTATATTCATTTCAGTGGCTATTTTTTATTTCTATAGCTTAGAAAGGGCTTCCAAGGCAAGTTGACCGACTGTAATTTCTATTAGATTCATATCAATAAAGATATTTATTGCGGTGCTGTCATTGGAAAGCTGTTGGAGTAAGGGTTTCGTCACCCCCCCGTCGAGAGCTCCGGCAGTCCAGGCTGAAAGTCCGCGATGAAACGCATCTTCAGACCGCATATATGGAAGCAGAAAAGGGTCTGCATGGTTTACAAGCCAGGGACGGGAATGGGCAAGTCTCCCCAGTCCCCAGAGAACGCCTCTTTGAAGAATTGGGTGTTCGATGTAATTACCTTGTTCGTTGACATAAGATAAAAGCAGGAAGGCATACTCCTCGGCCAGCCTGAAATGGCGGGCCATGATTTCTCCCATGGCTTCTGGGGAACCCCAGCCGATCCCCCCGGATTCATCGTTCAGATTCCATATCAGACGCCGCATCACGACCCGGGCAGATTCCATATCCTGTTCAGCAAGGTGAGCAACCACCGCGCCCATTGCAGTAATGGCCCGCCATTTGATCAATTCGTTAGTGTTGTAAAAAAAAGAAAAAAGCGGGTTGACCGCCTGCCGCGCAGGTAGTTGACAGATCTCATCAAGACTCTTTTCGAGATCATCTCTACCTAAAAGCTCCAAAATCTTCTTTTTAAGCTGTCTATTGCCCATTTTTTATAAGTCATTTCATTTGACGATTCAATCATTCAATGCTGTTAGTAGTTATTAAAATGACACGATTTCAAAACCTTGTTCACGATAGCGGGCCATGCTGGGATGGCCCGTCATTTCATCCAGAAGCGCCAAACCCTGGTCTTTTGCAGCATCCAAGGCGCCCATTTTGTTCGAGCAGGCTTTGCAGACTCCGTCAACCAGCCCGGCGGATTTAGTATTTTCCCATAACTTGTGCAAGGGGTTGTCCGATTTGGCAAGTTCCGGCACAAGTTTCGTGGCCGCCCCTTCAATGATCACCTTTACTTCATATCCTTTTTCCTTCATATCCAGTGCGTTTAAAAGGACATGAATAAAGCACATGGGATCTCCGTTGAACACAAATAACGCCATTTTTCTCATAATAACCTCACCACGGGTTTTTTACACCTCTTCCCAGTATATGCAGTCTTCCGGGCAGTATTTTATGGCTTCATTGACTTCCATCTCCGGATAAGAGACAAGTTCGACCACTTCAATATATCCTGCATCATTGAGTCTAAAAACAGAAGGGCAGACCTCCAAGCACCCTTCGCACAAACTACATCGACTCAGATCAACCGCTGGTTTTTTCATGGTAATACATTTTTGGATTTGTTTTTACTTGCTACGAATAATTTCTAATAAGCTTCTTCGTAAGCCAGATCCTCTTTCGTCACTTTACCTTTAAACAGGTTGTATGCCCATATCTGATACCCAATTACAACAGGAACGAAAAATATTACCACAATCAGCATAATTTTCAGGGTAAGAGGGCTTGAAGATGCATTATGGGCCGTAAGGCTGAATTGTGGATTAATGGTAGAGGGAAACATGTTGGGATATAACCCGATAACACCGTAAAACGTAGCCCCGACAATGGTGAGCGCAGAGGCAAACCAGGCTTTGAAAAATGTCTCTTTTACCATAAAATATTTTATACCAAAAAGAGCGAGAACAGTGACCAGTATAACGATGAAAAAGGCTGGATGGGCCAGGTAGTTATCATAAAGCCGGGTAGAAAACTTGCTTGCGATCAGAAAAATTACCGCTACCCCAAGAAGCACCGGCCAGAGCTTATTGGCAACGGAAGCCGCCCTGTCATGCAGATCACCTTCTGTCTTGATTGCCAGCCATAAGGCGCCGTGAACAAGAAAAAGCATTACAAAAAGCACGCCGCCAAGGAGCCCGTAAGGATTTAAAAGCGTAAATAACGTTCCATAATAAATGCCGTTATGATCTATGGGAAGTCCTTTAAAAATATTTGCAAAGGCCACTCCAAAAAGAAGCGCCGGTAAAAAACTGCCGATAAAAATACATGTATCCCAGATTTTTCGCCAGCGCGGGTCATCAACCTTACCACGGAATTCAAAGGAAACACCTCGCAGAATCAGAGCAAAGAGAATCAGCATCAATGCCGAATACAGGGAGGAGAACATTACGGCATATAATCTAGGAAAAGCGGCAAAGGTAACACCGCCTGCTGTAATAAGCCAGACCTCATTACCATCCCAGAGTGGCCCCAACGAATTGATCATAATACGCTTGTCTTGATCACTCTTTCCCAGAAACGGATAAAGTGTTCCTACTCCAAAGTCGAATCCGTCTGTCATGAAGAATACCGCCCA
>JBARSG010000571.1:0-2409 GCA_049644625.1 Desulfobacterales bacterium
AATATATATTGGTTCATCATTTGATGAAAAAAAAATGTTTGCCTATAAAAAAGAAACAACAAATCGAATAAATCTTTCTAAAAATATTACAAATGTCATCGAGGCCTTGCTGCTTCCTCGATCTGACTCCAGTTAACCTGGCAGTGCACCCGACCGGTGTTTCGCTGCGCTCCACACCGGCCGGTGACTTTTGCGTTGGCCATGAAAATTATGATCGAATATTCAGAAGACAGTGGTGAAGTCATCTCCGTATCAATAAATGGAGAAAATTTAGATTCTGATGATGGTGAATCGTGGCACACTCCTAAAGCGCTCCTCAAGGGGATCAATGTGAATGATTTGCCTGACGGGATTGCATTTGCCTTGTGTGATAAAATCCAGGAAGGAGTCATATTCCTCGATTCGATTCCAGTATCCATATCGAAAATCAGTCCTGGTAAATTGCGGCTATTATTCGAAGATGGTGGGACAAGAAAGTATTGGGATGGGAAAGTTGGTTTCAGCCATTACATGGAAACAAAGAAGGCCATCGTCGTCAGGAACTTCCGGGACGCCCCTAAAAATATAAGTTTCTACTTTGATATATGATAGGGTCCTGTTATGCCACGTAACGCCCGTATTGATGCTCCCGGTGCCCTTCATCATATTATCGTAAGAGGCATCGAGCGAAGAAAAATATTTAATGATGACGTCGACAGGATTAATTTTCTGGATCGCCTGGGAAAGGTTCTTTCAGAAACCGATACAAAATGTTTTGCATGGGCTCTGATTCCCAACCACTTTCACCTTTTATTGCGCACAGGTGCTTGTCCGCTTTCCAATGTTATGCGCAGGCTTCTAACCGGACATGCCATGAATTTTAACCGTCGACATCGTCGAAGCGGCCAGCTTTTTCAGAACCGTTACAAATCTATTCTTTGTCAAGAGGATACCTATCTATTGGAACTTGTCCGGTATATTCACCTTAATCCGATTCGGGCAAGGCTAGTTACGGACATAAAAGCACTGGACAAATACCCTTTTTGCGGGCACGCCGTTATCATGGGGAAAAAGAAAAAAGAGTGGCAAGATGATGCGTATGTTCTGAAACTGTTCGATAAAAAGAGATCGACTGCGCGACGCCGTTACAAAATATTTGTTCAGAAAGGCATCCAAGAGGGCAAGCGCCCCGAACTCACCGGAGGAGGACTCATCCGAAGCAGCGGCGGCTGGTCTGTGATCAAGTCTCTTCGGCGGGCAAACATTCACTTTAAAAGTGATGAGCGTGTGCTTGGCGATTCTGATTTCGTTGAGAGGGTTTTAAAGTCAGTATGAGTGCTCAGCGTGGAGAGCGAATAGCAACAGAAAATGGATATTTACTAATAAAATAGAAACTTATTATTTTAGGGGACCGGAAGTCCCATGAATCGATGTGTAGAAACATTATTGAAGACGAAATCAAAAATCATTGAAATTGATAGTGTCGGTCAGATTTTGTTTGAGCGCAGTAAGCGGGCAAGACATATCAGTATTTCTGTGAAACCATTCAAAGGCGTGCGAGTTGCCGTTCCTTATGGCGTATCATTTGATAAAGCCAAGCAGGTTGCTCAATCAAAAAGAAACTGGATAAAAAAACACCTGGATAAAATGAAGCAGGTGGAAAAGGAACATGAAGCCTTTTCAAAGCATTCGACTGAAATCAACAGAGCCGAAGCCAGAAAGAAACTTGTTAACCGGCTCAATGAATTGTCCGAGCAATACGGTTTTAGCTATAACAAGGTATTCGTGAGAAACCAAAAGACCAGATGGGGGAGTTGTTCTTCCAAAAATAATATTAGCCTCAACATGAAGCTGGTAAGATTGCCGAACCAAATGATTGATTATGTCCTTTTACACGAACTCGTTCATACCCGGATAAAAAATCACACTCATGCGTTTTGGGCGGAATTGAATAAGTTTGTGGGAGATGCCAAAGGAATGAGTAAAAAAATGAATGAATATAAAGTGTTTCTGATGTAATTTTACTTTGCACAATTCCAGATACTCACCATCAACCCAGCTTTCTTCCAGCCAATTTAACATTTTCCGTACGTACGATAATCATAAAAATATCCCTGGTGCAGAACTCTGCACCAGGGATTTTACAGCGATTTCAGAATCCGCCGTCTTTCTTGTAATCTTCAAAATGGGGTAAGTTGGTTCCGGGGAACTTTATCGTTCAAATCTTGCTTTAATCATCCAATTACCGTCCAGGATTTAACGAAATATCGGATTGATATTAAATAAATACAAGGAACTGCTATAAAGTCGGGTAGACCGGAGGAATTTCACCTCCAGTCCCCCACAGAACCGTACGTGAACCTCTCGATTCATACAGCTCCTGCCAGCCGTACTCTTGAAAACTCTCGGTTTCAAGCCGACGCAGAAAGC
>JBARSG010000572.1:0-1653 GCA_049644625.1 Desulfobacterales bacterium
CATTTGTTGAGGCGTATGAAAAATGGAGAGATTTTTACCGATAAGTTCTTCAGTGGAATATCCGTGCATTTTTGCAAAGGAATGGTTTAAATATTCCAAATTGCCATCCAAGTCAGATACGGCAAAACCTTCACTGCTTTGCTCTATAACTAATAAAAGAAGCTGTATTCGGCCGTCTAATTGCCTTTGCTCGGGGTTTTTTTTCTCCAACTCTTTGACCCTCTGTTCCAATTCTTCATAGGTTGGTTTATTAGCCATTACAAAATCCTCCACGTATAACCTGAATTTTGCACGAGTCGGAGGCTTTCATATGCAAGGCACTTAACCCTACAACGCAACTTATCGATCTTTGACAATTTCACGCAACCGTTTACGGCGACATACAGGCAAGTACTTCTTTTTCTCTAAATGTCAAACTGGACGTGGCGGGATGTATTGACGAATTGCTTGAAGATCTTGGCCCCAGAAGGCATTTGGTTAAAGCTTTTCTTGAGTACCATAAATCTCCTCCCAAAACAGCACAAATACCTTTGGTGATTAACTCCAGGGGGTCGTTACTATAAAAGATACCCTGTATGCCATTATCCATAGCGCTTTTTTCAATTTCCGAATCGGGGTCGACATTACACAAAATAAAAAAACATTGGCAAGAGTTTGAACTGTTCCAGGTACTGATGTCAGCAAAAAGGTTTTCCAAGCCAACATTTTTACAGTCCAAAATGAGCACTTGTGGACTTTTTGACTCATTTGCATCAATTTGTGTTATTGATTTCAGCTTTGGGGAGCATGTGCCTTTCAGACCGGTTTCTTTTTTCAGGAACGAAAGTAAAAGCTTATTTTGTAGAATATTTTGCCCGACGATGTTAAGGAGAGCATTGGGGATGGGACCGGGGTCGGATTTTTTTGACAACCTCTTTGAACTCATGGCTTTATTATCTCATAAGGTAAGGTAAAGCTATTTGAGAAGTTGACTATCCAATAAAAACATTACTTTAAAAATAGCCTTCTATAAAGTCAACACATTTTAATCCTGGCAAGTTACCTATATTAGATAGGGATTAATGAAGGGATAAAAGGTATGATTTAAGGTTTGCCTTTCTGTCCTTTATGCCGATTTTTTTCCTGATATTTTCTCTATGGGACTCGACTGTTTTTTTAGAAATATTTAACAAATTTGCTATTTCTTTTGTTTGTATGCCTTGCTTTACAAAATTTGCCACTCGAATTTCTGCAGGAGTAAGGCTCATATATTTTGATGACAGTTTGTGGGCAAACGGTGAAATAATTTCGTTTATGTTTGATTCCAAGATTTCTAAAGATATCTTTTGACTATCATCTAAAACGGTTTTCTTCAATTTATTCAAATATGGTAAAATCAAATTGTTTACGTTGGATAAAACATTTTCTTCTAAATATATTTTGTCTTCGTCTCTTTTAGTCAGCAGGACTCTCAACGCAGTATTTACTTCCTCAAGCTTTTTAGTCTGGTTTTTCAATTCTCTGGTTCGGTCCTCAACCCGTTGTTCAAGTTGGTTATGAGATTTCCGCAACTCTTTCTCGGCCTGCTTTCGTTCGGTAATGTCCAATGTCAACTCAATCGCGCCCACAATTTTACCGGTTGCATCCTGCACGGGATAGCCCCGGATAAACCAG
>JBARSG010000573.1:0-1600 GCA_049644625.1 Desulfobacterales bacterium
CTGTATTTCAGCTCCCTCCTAATGGATTCGATATCCGTGTAGTCGGTTGATTCCAAATATTTAACGCAGTTCCTGGGATACCAGCGAATATATGACAAACGCTTTAAGTTTCTCGGCATTTTCTAAAATGTCTTTAATCTGTTCTTCTGTCTTGACATTAGGAAATCTTTTAAATATCGGTTCAACCTGTCTGAATTGCACCAGGGCCGAGCCGGCTACCATTTCAGCCGTAATACCCGTGTCATCAGAAACGATGAACACATTAACTTTTTTTTTCGGTAGACTCATCGTGGCCCATCCTCTCTGATTTATAAAAACGCCAATTTTTGTTCACAATCAACCGCGCACCCTTTCTAAACGTTACATATGAATACGCCCATTGAAAAAGAACGAAGACTCTATTTTTAAATCCCATTAAATAGTAAATATGAATAAACAACCACACAAGCCAGGCGATAAGTCCGCTCAAATGCACTTTACCTATTTGTAGAATGGCTTTACGTCTACCAATAGTGGCCATTTGTCCTTTATCAAAATATTTGAATGTTACCCTTTGTTGTCCTTTTATTTCTCGAAGTATATTCTTGGCAATAAACTTTCCCTGCTGAAGCGCTACAGGTGCGATTCCCGGAAGCGGGATTCCGGTTTGGTATGAAAAATGGGCTTGATCTCCGGCCACAAAAACTTCAGGATTTTTTTTCAAGCTCAGATCCGGTTCAACTATGATTCTGCCCATAACATCAAGTTCAACCCCCAGTTGTTTGTTAAGATCTGAAGCCTTGACGCCTGCCGCCCAAATTATGGTAGATGCATAAATTTTCTCTTTGCCAATTTGAACGCTGTCAGTGTCAATATTCGTCACCTGACTGAAAGTTTTCACTTGAACCCCCAAACTCTCCAAATCCCGGGTTGCTTGAACAGATAGTTTTTCAGAAAAATAAGGCAAAATTTGTGGGCCCGCTTCAATTAAAATAATCCGTGCGAGTGCCGGATCAATGTTTTTGAAATCTTTTAATAAGGTATAGCGGCTTAGTTCACCTATAGCCCCTGCCAACTCAACTCCTGTACTGCCACCGCCAATAACAATAAAGGTTAAAAGCTGTGCTTTTCTTTTGCTATCATCATCGGTCTCGGCCTTTTCAAATGCCGTAAGAATTCTTCGTCTAATTTCAGTCGCTTGTTCAATGGTTTTGAGTCCCGGAGCAAATTGCTCCCATTTTTCATTGCCAAAATAGGAAGGTCGGACGCCACATGCTAAAACCAAGTAATCGTAACCCAACTCTCCGATATCGGTTTGAATAGCCTTTTTTTTAAGATCAATAGAGGTCACTTCACCTTTAACGACGCTGACGTTTTTATATTTTGAAAATATGTTACGGATTGGGACTGCAATTTCCGCCGGGCTCAAACCTGCGGTTGTCACTTGATAAAGCAAAGGCTGGAAAAGATGGTAATTGTTTCGATCAATTATTTTTACACTGATATTTTTTTTGCCGGCAAGCACTTTTGCCGCATTAAGACCCACAAATCCGCAGCCTACAATCACTACATAATTCATATTTTATATCCTCACCTTAAGGGAATTGAACGCTCCGTGACG
>JBARSG010000574.1:0-1659 GCA_049644625.1 Desulfobacterales bacterium
CGACCGCTTTCGGTCAAAAAAGACTTTTCGATGATCCTGGTCAGCCTGTCATCATCTATGGGACTTTCTTTATGTTTCTCCTCAAGGTTAGCAATTAGATCCGCATCATACACCACCTTAAAATTAAGCGTTTCTTCAGGTCGGGGATGATGGTGATGACCGATAATATCACACACCTCTTCTGTCAGCTTGTCATTGGCGCCAAGGTTTTCCATAATGGATCTTGCAATGGGCGGACCTTCCTGTTCCTGGTATTTTGCAGCAGTACTGTTATACTTTCTTTCCGCTTCATGGATGCCGATGTCATGCAAATACGCGGCTGCCAGTATCACCGCCAGGTTGCCCCGCTCATTTTTTCCGATCCGTTCGGCATAACGAGCTACCCGGGTTGCATGGCCGATGCGCTTAAAGTCACTTTTAAAATACCGCTTCATTTCTATGGCAATGCGATCTTTTAAGAGATCTTCCTTTTGGGCCAAAAGTTCCGGCGGCAGAGTTCCAATGCACTCTTCGGCGAACTGGCAGTATGCTGCACAGCCGAAATCCATTTCTGGATTTGCGAACTTGTGACCGCATTTATCACATTTGCGGGTTGTATCGTCTTTGAAGAACTCAACATTATGGCCGCATTCCGGGCATTTAGCTTTAAAAATGGCTCCTGGTTTCCAATATCTGCTGTCCTGTCCCGGGCATTTCATTATTTTTCTCCTTTTATTTAGATTCTGTCTATATAATAAAGCAGGTTTTTGGGATTTTAAAGTTTTTCCTGATTTTTAGTATATTTTACACGATAAACACATGCACTGCCTTGACTTATGTCAAAAATAGGTGATAATTTTAAAAAAAAGAGAAAAATAATGAAAAAAATTCTGGATATTATCTCACAGGCGCCGCTTTTCAACGGTCTTTCCCAAGAACAGTTGAGCCAAATCAGGCAAATAGCCATAGACAAGTTTTATGATAAGGGTAAAACGGTTTTTCTGGAAAGCGATGATTGTAATGGATTTTATATTGTTGTGGCCGGCAAAGTAAAAATCTATAAAGTTTCATTGGAAGGTAAAGAACATATTCTTCATATTTATGGGCCGGGCAATCCGTTTGGTGAAGTTCCGGTTTTTTCCGGTCGAAAATTTCCTGCAAACGCCGAAGCCATTCTCAAAAGCCACCTTCTGTTTATCCCAAGGCCGGCTTTTGTTGACCTTATATCTGAAAATCCCTCACTTTCCCTGAATATGCTTGCGGTTCTGTCCATGCGCCTGCGCCAGTTCACCGTCCAGATAGAAAATCTTTCCTTAAAAGAGGTTCCTGCCCGCCTTGCCTCCTATCTGGTCTATCTTGCCGATGAACAAGCAACCGGGGACTTTGTTTTCCTGACAATTTCAAAAGGGCAACTGGCCAGTCTTTTGGGAACCATTCCGGAAACCCTGTCGCGTATTTTGGCAAAAATGAGCAAACAAGATTTGATTCAAGTAGAAGGTCGGAATATAAAGCTTTTGAATCGAAACGGTTTAGAAGAACTTGCGCAGCACGGGAAATTAAACCCTTGATACCGCTCATACTGAAACGAAAATCCCGTTATCGGGAAAATATGGGGCATCTACGCCTGAGGCGGGCAAGCCTCGACTTTCGCTCATTAATTTGAACATCGAACATCGAACG
>JBARSG010000575.1:0-9866 GCA_049644625.1 Desulfobacterales bacterium
GCAGGGGCATACGCCATTCAGGGCCTGGGCACCTTCCTGGTTAAAAGCATCAACGGTTCTTATACCAATGTTGTCGGGCTTCCGGTTTGCGAGGTCATTGAATTCCTTATAAAGGAAGGTGTATTGGGGCGAAGGCGAATAAAGGGAGAGTTCAAGATTTGATAAAAAGATTGCAAACCGTAAAAAACTGTATTCAAACGGCGGCCCGTGCCTGCGGACGCAACCCTGAAACAATCCGTCTGGTTGCGGTAAGCAAAACCGTTCCGACAGCAAGGGTCAGACAAGCCATCCAGGCCGGCGCTACCATTCTTGGAGAAAACTATGTTCAGGAAGCCCGGACAAAGTTCAACGATCTGGCGACATACCCGGTATCGTGGCACTTCATCGGGCATCTTCAGTCCAACAAGGCCAAGTACGCCGTGAGACTCTTTGATCTGATCCATTCCGTTGATACGCTTAAACTGGCCCGTGAATTAGACAAACAGTCACGTAAAATTAATAAAATCCAGGAGATCCTGATACAGGTCAATATCAGTGAGGAAGCTTCAAAATCAGGAGTAACTGTCAAAGATACACATCATCTGCTAAAGGATATAAGCCGTCTTGAGAATCTGTCGGTTAAAGGGCTTATGACCATGCCGCCCTATTTTAACGCTCCTGAAAAGGTTCGACCCTATTTTGCAGCCCTTCGGGGTTTGAGAGACCGTCTCGAGCAACAGGGTTTATTGAATGTTAGTTTGAGTGAACTTTCCATGGGCATGACCGGTGATTTTGAAGTTGCTATCCGGGAAGGGGCGACCCTTGTACGTATCGGAACCGCTATTTTCGGAAATAGACAATGAAGATCCTGCTTCACATATGCTGCGCCCCGTGCGCAATATACACTGTAAAAACCCTTGATAAGCAAGGTTTCGATATAATGGGTTTTTTCTACAAACATAATATCCACCCGTATACGGAATGCATGAAACGCAAAGAAACATTGCAGTCTTATGCTGAAACCATCAATCTTAAGGTCATATACCAGGAAGGTTACAATCTGGAAGGTTTTATCCGGAACGTGGTCTTCAGGGAATCGGAGCGCTGCTCTTACTGCTACCATGACCGTTTAAGATCCACTGCACTGGTGGCCAAGCGGGGTAAGTTCGACTATTTTACCTCCACACTCCTGTATAGTAAATTCCAGAAACACGACGAGATAAAATCCATAGGCCAAGCGGTTGGCAAAGCTGTGGGAGTACGATTTTACTACCATGATTTTCGTGATGGATGGAAACAAGGTATCGAGGAATCAAAACGCCTGGGAATGTATCGCCAGCAGTATTGCGGCTGCATCTACAGTGAAAAAGAAAGGTATTACAAAGAAAAAGTGAATAAAGTTGAAAGTGAATAAATATTCTTATGTTTAGCAATTTTATATACTTCATCATTGTCCTTCTCATATACAGCACTTACCAGCCTTCAGAAGATACCAATTTTACCTCAATAGAAACCTTTTTTTTGTTTATTGGACTGATTGTTATTTTCACATGGATCACCCGGATGCAATTTCACAGAATAGAAAAAAGGCTTTCAAGGGAAAGGGTTAGTCAACTCAGTCATAAATTCAGCTCTACGTTGACCCGGCAATCCATAATGGCCATCGTGCTCTTTTCCATCGATATTTACGGCCTGAACCTTTCATCCTTTTTGACGGACATTCACTTTCTTGCCCTTATCCCGACTTTCCAGGCCCTTCTATTTCTCGGTCTTTTTATATGCTACCTTGCAATTGTATGGGCCTGTGCCCATGGAACTTATAAAATTCTCTCCGCCTCCGATCTCTCCAGAAGTTCATATATTATATCTCAAATTTCTTTTTCCGTACCCGTACTGTTACCCTGGCTGCTCCTTTCCGGAGTTGCCGACATTATTAATGCCCTGCCCTTTGAGCCGCCGAAACGTTTTCTCTCTACAACCGAAGGCCAGATGGCCTATTTCGTTATTTTTCTTTTTGCGATTGCCGTAGCAGGCCCGGCAATAATTCAGAAATTTTGGAGATGCAAGCCGTTAGAAACCGGTTACTATAGAAAACGCATCGAAAGCCTGTGCCGAAAAGCGGGGCTTGAATATGCTGAAATTTTATACTGGCCCATATTCGGAGGCAGAATGATAACCGCCGGTGTAATGGGGCTGGTTAAAAAATTCCGCTACATCCTCATTACCAGTGACCTGTTGCGATTCCTTGAACCCGAGGAGGTTGATGCGGTCATTGCCCACGAAATCGGGCACATAAAGAAAAAACATCTTATTTTTTATCTGGTCTTTTTTGTGGGATATATGCTGATCTCTTTTGCCACGTTTGACCTGCTGGTATATTTTATTATCTTTACGGAACCCATATACAGATTCATAAGCCATACCGGTCTGGATCAGACCACGGTAACCTCATCGATTTTCAGCTTCATAACTATTATATTTTTCCTGATCTATTTCCGTTTTATTTTCGGTTATTTTATGCGTAATTTCGAACGCCAGGCAGACACTTACGTGTACACACTTTTCGACAGTGCCTTACCGCTTATCTCCTGCTTTCAAAAAATTGCGGCAACAAGCGGTGAGCCATACGACAAACCCAACTGGCACCATTTCAGCATCAAAAAACGAATAGAATATTTGAAAAAATGTGAAATCGACAGAGCCTGGGTAACCCGACATGACAATAAAATAATAAAAAGCATCGCCGTTTATCTGGTGGGGATACTGTTGATCGGAGCTATCGGTTATAACTTGAATTTTGGTGAAACCGGCAGAAAATTAAACAAACATTTTTTCGAAAAAATAATACAAAGAGAGCTTGGCAGGACTCCTGACAACCCGAATCTTTACAGCACGCTGGGCGACCTGTATTTCAGCGAAAAAAAGTACGCCGAAACCATAAACGCGTATGAACAATCATTGGCGATCGAGCCGGATAACCCTCATGCTTTGAACAACCTGGCCTGGCTTCATGCCACATGTGAAGTCCAAAAATTCCGTGATCCTCAAAAAGCGTTGTATCTTGCAGAAAAAGCTGCCGGTCTCGAAAATTCCCCGTATATTCTCGACACCCTGGCCGAGAGCTACTTTGCAAACGGCCGGTTTGAAGAGGCGGTTGAATCTGAAATCAAAGCCCTTGGGTTGACGGTAAAGAACAGAAGCTATTATGAAAAACAGCTGAGAAGATTTATGAAGGCAGCTAAAAAAGCACCTTGAATTAAGCCGATCATCTGATACAGACCTTCCGGACCTGCAGCAGGTCACAGTTTCCACCAAATATTTTTTCAATTCCATCCTGTTTCAAAGTCGTCATACCATCTTTTACGGCCTGCTCCCTTAAAATTTCAATCAGAGAATTGCTCTGGATCAGTTTTTTCATCGGGTCGGTTCCCAGCAACAGTTCATGCAGAGCCATGCGGCCTGCATATCCGGCATTGTAACAACGATTGCAGCCGACGGGCCTGTTAAGAATCAGATCATCGGTATAAGGTATATGAACATTTTTTTCAAACGCTTCAAAAGATCCGTACTCCCGAACCAGAGCCTCATATTCACTTTTTGACGGATGGTAAGATTCTTTGCAATTTTTACATAAGGTGCGGACCAGGCGCTGGGAGAGGATGCACAGAATAGAATCTGCAAAGTTGAACGGATCCATTCCCATGTCAAGAAGCCTGGTTATGCTTTCCGGTGCGCTGTTGGTATGAAGGGTGGAAAATACCAGATGCCCGGTTAATGACGCCTCTATCCCTATTGTGGTTGCTTCCCTGTCTCGCATCTCACCCACCATAATAACATCCGGGTCAGACCTTAAAAATGCCCGCATGGCAGAAGCAAAGTCGAATCCGATCTTGGGCTTTACCTGCACCTGCCTCAACCCTCTCTGGGTGATTTCCACAGGGTCTTCAGCGGTCCAGATCTTGGTTTCGGTATTATTGATATATGACAGAGCCGAATGTAAGGTTGATGTTTTGCCGGAACCTGTGGGACCGCACACAAAGATGAGGCCATATGGCTGTGTAATTGATCTGACAAAATCCTTGTAGTTTCTGGTTGAAAAACCAATTTTATCCAGAGGAAGCGTCTCACCGGCACTCAAAATACGCATGACAACATCTTCCACTCCCCCCTGAGTCGGAATGGTCGCCACCCGGAGTTCAATATCAAGGCCGCCGTATTTTTTGAATTTGATTTTTCCGTCCTGGGGCTTGCGTCGCTCCACAATATCAAGATCGGCCATGATTTTAATACGTGACACGATGTTATCTCTAAACACGGAGGGGATCGACTCGAATACCGTACAGGCACCGTCCACACGGATCCGCACCTGGGTCTTTTCCTTTTCGGGATACGGCTCTATATGGATATCCGAAGAACCCCGATGATAGGCATCGATGATAATTTTATTCACAAGCCGGACAATGGCGCTGTCTTCCTCATACAGGACGGATTCTTCATCCTCTATCACTTGTTTTTCGCTTTTAAGTTGGAAAAGTATTTCTTCCATGGAAGCGAGTTCTTTTTCTTTCCGGGTGAAAAGCCTGATCATTTTGAGGATATCCTGTTTTAACGCGACATTAAAACAGATCGATTTGCCTGCAAACAGAGACTTGATTTCCCCAACCTTCTGAAGATCGTAAGGATTGTCTATGGCAATAACGATTTTCTCATCTTCCTTGCACAGCGGAACCCAGGCGTAGTTTCGCATGAAAGGGACTTTCAAACCGGCAAGCAGTTCACTGGGAATCGGCGTATTTGCATCATATGCTACAAACGGGACTTTATAAAACTGACTTAAGGATTTGCCGATATCCTGTTTTGAAATATTAAGATCCGACATTAAAACCGCTTCAACAGGTTCTCTTCTTTTTCTGGCATCAGCGATCGCCCTGTCCAGTTCTTTTTCGGTCAAAATACGATTTTTCAGAATATAATCAAACTTGTTGGGTCTTGCTTTTGCCATCCGCTTCTGGTTATACAGGGCAATCCCCAGTATATGGGCCATTTCCGTAACAGACTGCTCATCGAGTTTAGAAAACGACCCTCCATCTTTGCGGTTTATGAGCTGAATCACGCCAAGCAGATAGTTTTTAAATATAACCGGAACCACAAGAACCTGTTTGGTGGTAAAACCCGCCTTTTGATCCCAACTCTTATCGAATTTCAGATCATGATCGACGGCGGCAAGCTCCTTATCATCATAAACATTTTTAATGTTTATGAGCTTCTTCTTGAAAGCGGAACATCCTGATATGCTGTTGTTGGACAGGGGAATGCGAATTTCTCCGACTTCGTCTCCGGATTTAAATCTCGACACAAGCTCCCGCTTTATGCCGTCAACCACATAAACGGTCAGCCGTTCCGCCTCAAAAAGCCCCGTGATTTCATCCTTGAGATCAACCAGGATCTCGTCCAGATTGTCGGCAGCATGTATTTTGTTGCAAATATTCTGCAGATTCTTCCGGTACGCAATCTCGGATTTGAGTTTCCGGTTATTTAAATCCATGTCATTTGAACTCGCAGCTTTTTCTAACATTGTCATCCCTCGCTTTTATATAATATTTTCAGCAACACCTGTGCCAACAAGAACTTCTCTTTTAAAATAAGCAGAACCTTAAATGAGTTTTTTGATTGTAAAAAGTGAACAATACCTTGATTTAATAGCTATTCCGGACGACAATAATGTAATGTATTAAACATATATAATTTAAGAATTGATTTGAAATGGGAGGCCTGAGGGAAAAGAAAATTTTAAGCATGCACAGAAAAATGTGCGTTAATGCATATTTTCTTGTGCATGTTTTTTTACGATACGTAATCTGCTTGATCCGCATCAGCGGATTATAGTCAAACCGTTTAGTACTGCCGCCGGGAAGGGTCATATTGGCCGGCTTTAAAGGACTGCGTTACACAAGGCCGAACAGAAGAAGAAGCAATAACAAATCTCAAAGAAGCTTCTGCTCGCAAATACCTACTATAATCCTCTCAATAATAAATATCGCTTTTAACCGCAATATATCGTATTATTTTTTTACTTGACACACAATATGTTTTATAATATTGGATGTAAATTAGGATCTTTTTCATATGTTTAAATTTTTAACGGTAATATATCATGATGAAATTGGTTCTTAAATTTCCATATAAAGCCTCCTAGGGATTCGATATCCTTTTGGAGGCTTTTTTGATTCATTGGCAAAGCCAAACCTGTCATGAGGGAACAAACCATCGTTGACGCACCACCAGAAACCTCATTTGAAATATTTCCTTCGGAACCACATCTAAGGGTTTCCTTCAAGATGGTCCAAGCTATAAAAATTGAAGGATGATGTCGGTGTCATGATGTAAAGCATTTTTTTATCGCTTAAATGATATTTTGGGAAAAAGGAGGGAATGATGAGGATTATTTCGATTGCCAACCAAAAAGGCGGATGTGGTAAGACCACCTCCGCAATTAACTTATCTGCATGCTTGGCCCATAAAGGTCGAAAGGTACTTCTCATCGATATGGACCCTCAGGGACATTCTGCGATAGGTTTAAATATCAATACCAGCGAGTTGGAAAAAACAGTTTGCGACACACTTTGCTATTCTAAAGGAGCTAAAGCAGTTCTTAATGATGTGACTGTCGAGGTAAATGGCAACTTCGATATCGCTCCATCGAACATTTCCTTAAGCACGCTTGAGCAACATCTTTCCATGGTTCAAGGCAGGGAGACCAAACTTAAAGAAGCAATTGACAGTTTATATCAAATTTATGATTACATAATAATTGACTGTCCGCCAAGCCTCGGACTTCTGACTTTTAATTCGCTCATTGCTTCGACAGAGGTGATCGTTCCTATTGAGATGAGCCTTTTTT
Source organism: Desulfobacterales bacterium (assembly GCA_049644625.1). Classification (GTDB taxonomy): domain Bacteria; phylum Desulfobacterota; class Desulfobacteria; order Desulfobacterales; family UBA11574; genus S5133MH16. Next base: position 6,881 of record JBARSG010000575.1, read on the forward strand.
CACTGCATGGGATCAGCAGGCTGCTGGAGATAATAGACTTGGTTCGGGAAAAAACAGGGCATGAAATTCGGATAAAAGTTATTGCGACGATGTACGATAAGCGGACAAGAATTTCAAAAGAAGTTTTACAGGATATAAAAAACCATTTTAAGGATTCTATGTTTATAACAGTTATAAATACGAATGTTAAGCTGAAGGAAGCCGCTAGCTTTGGAAGATCCATAATAGATTATGATCAAAAAGCCAAGGGGTTCAGAGACTATATGGCCCTTACCAAAGAAGTGATAGCAGAGGAAAAAATTCTTGGATTAAGGCTCGTTAAACAAAAAAAGTCTTTTCCCTCAGCAAGAATGGTAAAAAAACAATTTTTCTGCGATGAACCCAAAGCAAGTTGCGTCAAAATCGTCGGAACCTTCAACAATTGGAACACATCCGAAGAGTCTCTCATGGAACGTAAAAAAGATGGTACATGGTTAAAGAGTATCTATCTTGGACCGGGTACATACCAATACAGGTTTCTTATAGATGATGTATGGGTTGAAGATCAAAACAATTCCAACCAGGTCGATAATTCATTTGGAGGAAAAAACTCCGTAATCCGGATCTAAGGGGAAAAATGGAAAAAAAGAGCCTTGGTCGGGGACTCGATGACATTTCGAATATATTTTTATCAACCCGGAAGGATAAAAAGATTCTTGGTGGATTCTCTACAGAAAAGTTAAGAGATGCAACCTGTGAATCTTGTGCTAACATCATTATTGATCCCGGTAAATTGCCAAGATGCAAAATTTTCACTTTTGAAAATAAAAACTACGGTGTGCGTTATATGGACACGATATCGCTGACTAGTGCAAGCTATTGCGAGTATTTTGAGCCGGTTCTTCAAGGAAACGCAGACGACAGAATTGTGGTGAATAGAACCTCCTCGGATAACACCGAAACCCAGTGTGAAATTGAAGAAAATGTGATTGTCCGAAGAAATATCGTATATCCAAATACGTCAAATTCTCAACAAGATATTTTAAAATCCTTTTCCAAGCATCTTGAAGAGAACTACAGCATAAAGAGCATCGAACTGAGAAAGACTGATCGGATGTCACGGCCAGGAATGAAAAAATGCATAGAAGAGAAAATAACCATTTTTATTCATGGAGGAGTCAAGTGCCCATGAATTCCGTAAAAGGAATTTTTAAAAACATAGTTTTTCAGCGTTATACCTATGAACCACCCAATATGTATAACAAAAACAACTAAAATGGAGGAGCAGATAATGAAAACCATAATTGAAATTGATAAAAAATACCATGAGAAAATGCCTCTGGAAAAAAAGACTGAATTCTTATTTGAGTATAAAAGTAAATTATATGACAATACCCTGGATGACAACTACCACACACTAAAACGAAATCTAGGGTTCGCATGGTTTGATAGGATATTGAGAGATTGTCAGCAAGGAAACTGCCCAAGATATTTTTCGAATGATATTTTTTATGCGTTAACTGATATGTCGCTTGAAGGGTACGCTCTGCAAAAAGCGTATCATTTTTCAAATGCCGGGGTTGGAATTAATGATAACGAAAGATATTTTAAAGCACTCGGAGAAATTAATAATGTATTAGTCTGTAAAAAGGAACCAAAACTTAACATTAATTTATTCAACCAAGATTCGAGGCAGGTTTACTATAAGACAGAAAAAAAATCAGCATTCTATCAGTCTGCCAGACTTCGAAAAGCCTATTGGAATTATTTAAAGGAATATCCAAACAATGATGAAATAGAAGACTATTTTTTTACATGTGGATTTATAGACAAGGTCCATCGAATTTATAACAAAAAAAAATGTACGTCAGAACACTTTGAAAAGTATAAAGAAATATTGTCTGAAAGTCTTCATATTGCAAACCCTTTAGACTTATACCGGCTTTGTATTATCAGAAAAAAGGCACGCATAAATTGATAATTATTCCACTACGGTAGGTTGTTGGAACCATTTTTAGAAAGGAAAGCAAATGAGGCCACGTATGTGTGCCATGCGCCTTTAACCAAGATGGGTTTCGGCTGCCAGCAAATGGTATCAAACCTTATTGAAAATGGGCCGCTGGAACATGGACACTCCCAAACTGCTCGGGTTCTATGATAGAACCCGGGGCGGAAACAAGGTTGTGGGCGAAAAAATTACTTATCTTTTAATTTTCGATAGTTTTCAAAAATCCTCTTGGCCCCTCCCCAGATAAGGAGAACCCCCAGAAGATAAAAACAGAAACGGATGTAATACATAAACGAAGAAAAATACTCGATCTTTTCTATTTTAGGCATTACCTGGGGTATCCTGAAAAAAACCCCGATTCCGGCAAGCGTAAGTATAACCCCCCAGACTATTTTAGTGACTATTTTGTTTTTATCCATAACTTGATTATTTTGTAAGCGTTCAAAGGTTCACAGGTTCAGGGTTCAGGGTTAATAACCTTACGATTTTATCATATTTTTGTTTTTAATCTGGGAACAAACTCGCTCGGAGAATTTTAAATTCTGCGTTGAACTCAAAATCAAAAACTTTAACTAACTGAACAGTTAAACCTTGAACCCTGAACCTTTGAATCCTGAACCTCTGAACCCTGAACCTCTGAACCTGTAAACGGTTACCCTTAATTTTATCTGTTATCCCCCCAGATAATGTTCCTTTACCTTGGGGTTGTCCAAAAGCTCGGCGGCCAACCCCTCTAAAACGATTTCACCTCTCTCGATCACGTATGAGTGATGGGCCACTTTGAGGGCAGCCCTTGCATTCTGTTCCACAAGCAGAACCGTGACGCCTGATTGGTTGAGCTGTTTAATGACGTTAAAGATTTCCCGGACCACCAAGGGAGCTATGCCCATGGAAGGTTCGTCCAAAAGCAGGAGTTCAGGGCGTCCCATCAGGGCACGGCCGATGGCCAGCATCTGCTGCTCACCGCCGGAAAGGGTGCCGGCGATCTGTTTGGAGCGT
>JBARSG010000576.1:0-9015 GCA_049644625.1 Desulfobacterales bacterium
TAATCGATCATTGCAAAAAAATAGGAGCTTATTTTAAGGAAAGGCTTTCATGGTTGAAAGACAGGCATGAATTGATTGAGGATATTCGCGGCATGGGTCTGCTTTTGGGTATGAAGCTAAAAATAGAGGGAGATCAGATTGTTGCTTCGTGCATGGAAAAAGGGTTTCTGATAAACTGCATCCAGGGGAATATTTTACGGTTTATTCCTCCGCTTATCATAGAAAAACAAGAGATAGACGCTCTCGTGGCATGCCTGGATGAGGTTTTGAATTGAATATTGAAGATTGAATAATTGAGAAACCATATCAACATTTCATCAGATTTTTCTTTTAACTATTTAATTTTCAATTGAAAATATTCAATCAGATGGTGAGGTAAAATTGAAAAAAGACATTTTGACACTTATAGATCTTACCCGAGAGGATTTTGAAGTCCTCTTTGAACGGGCGATTGAATTAAAAAAAAGATATAAAAAAGGGATTGCAGACAAGCCTCTTGCCGGTAAAACCCTGGGTCTTATTTTCGACAAACCGTCTACCCGCACACGCATTTCCTTTGAATCGGCGATGGTTCAGTTGGGCGGAACACCGATTTTCATAAGCGCCAAGGACACACAGATTGCACGAAACGAACCGGTTCGAGACACCGCCAGGGTGCTTTCAAGATACCTGGACGGTTTGGCGATTCGGACCTATTCACAGGATCGGTTGGAAGAGTTCGCCGAATTTACCGACATTCCGGTGATCAATGCTCTGACCGATCTATTCCATCCGTGCCAGGTATTAAGTGATATTATGACGGTAATAGAGATTAAGGGGAGGTATAAGGATATCCGGCTCGCCTGGGTCGGAGACGGGAATAATGTGGCCCATTCATGGATAAATGCCGCGGCTGTTTTGGATTTGAACCTTGTTTTAGCATGCCCGGACCAATATTCCCCTCGTAAGGATGTTATGAAAAAGGCTCTTGAGACAGGGGTTGGAAAAATTAGCGTAACCTCGAATCCTGTTGAAGCGGTAAAAAATGCCGATGTCATCTATACCGATGTCTGGGCCAGCATGGGGCAGGAGAGTGAACAGGTCAAAAGGGAGCGAGTGTTTGAGGCGTTTCAGGTAAATCAAGCGCTTTTAAAACATGCGGCCAAAGATGTTATCGTAATGCATTGCCTGCCGGCGCACAGGGGGGAAGAGATCAGCGAAAATGTGCTGGAAGGCCCCAATTCGGTTGTCTGGGATCAAGCGGAAAACAAACTCCACATGCATAAGGCTATACTTGATGTTTTATTTTTAAATTGAAAACCTGGTCCTTTGGGCCAGGTCAGAGATAGATGGCTCTGCCTTGGAGTTTTGTGTCTAAAATCACAAATTCCAAGCACCAAATTACAAATAAATCACAAATTCCAATATTCAATAACCAAAACCTTCCATGACGAGACATTGTTTGGATTTTCGAATTTCGGTCATTGGAATTTATTTGAGATTTGATGCTTTTGATTTGTTATTTCAGGTTTGTCCGGATAAAACCGGGTAAAAGGAGAGATCGTGTCTGATACCGTAAATAAGGTGGTTCTGGCGTATTCCGGGGGCTTGGATACATCCGTGATCTTAAAATGGCTGATCCAAACTTACCGTTGTGAGGTTGTTGCATTTTCTGCAGATGTGGGCCAGGGGGATGAGCTGAATCGTGTGGAAGAAAACGCTTTAAAAACAGGGGCATCCAAGGTTTATATCGATGATTTGAAGGAAACTTTTGTAAAAGATTATGTTTTTCCTGCGTTTCGGGCAAATGCGATTTATGAAGGACAGTATCTTCTGGGCACCTCTCTTGCCAGACCCTTGATTGCAAAACGGCAGATGGAGATTGCCCGGATTGAAGGGGCGGATGCTGTGAGCCATGGCGCCACCGGAAAGGGAAACGACCAGGTGAGGTTTGAACTCAGCTATTTTGCAATAAATCCGAATATAAGGATCATTGCTCCCTGGCGCGAGTGGGATTTTAACTCGCGAAGCGCCTTGATGGCCTTTGCCGAACAGCACGGTATCCAGGTGCCGACCACCCACGCAAAACCATACAGTACCGACGGAAATCTCCTTCACATAAGCTTTGAAGGAGGCTTGCTTGAGGATCCCTGGCAAGAGCCGCCCGACGACATGTTCCGCATGACGGTTTCACCCCAGGATGCGCCGGACAAGTCTGAAATTATCGAAATAACCTTTAAACAGGGCGATCCCGTGGCCATAAACGATAAACCTATGTCTCCGGCCCAACTCCTCAAAGAGCTAAACCGGCTGGGGGGGCGTAACGGAATCGGCAGAATCGATATTGTGGAGAACCGTTTTGTCGGAATGAAATCCCGCGGTGTTTATGAAACTCCGGGCGGCACGGTGTTGAGGGCCGCCCATATGGCGATTGAATCCATTACAATGGACAGGGAAGTCATGCACCTGAGGGATTCCCTAATTCCAAAATATTCGGAGCTTGTGTATTACGGCTTCTGGTTTTCACCCGAGATGAAGCTCCTGCAGAATATGGTGGATCGAACCCAGACCAATGTCTCCGGGGTCGCACGACTTGAGCTTTACAAGGGAAACTGCCGTGTTCTGGGACGTAAATCCGATGAATCGATTTACAGTGAGGATTTCGCAACTTTTGAAGATGACAGTGTATACAGCCAGAAAGATGCCGAAGGCTTTATACGTCTAAATGCGTTAAGACTGCGAATTCAGAAGATGATGAAAAAAAATAGTTGAGGATTATATGGCGAAAAAGCTCTGGGATGGCAGGTTTTCAGAAAAGACAGATAGAATCGTTGAAGACTTTACCTCATCCATCGATATAGATAAAAGGCTTTATTCCTATGATATTCAAGGGAGTATTGCCCATTGCCGCATGCTTGCCAAAACGTCTATTATTTCCGAAGAGGATGCTTCATCATTAATAGAAGGTCTTGGCGTGATAAAAAGAGAGATAGATCGGGGAGATTTTCAGTTTGATCAAAGCCTGGAGGATATCCATATGCATATTGAAGCCAGGCTTATCGAAAAAGTGGGAAAAGTCGCCCAGAAGCTTCATACCGCAAGAAGCCGAAACGACCAGGTGGTTCTGGATGCAAGGATGTATTTGAGGGATGAGACGTTACGTACAACCCACCGGCTGGCTATGCTCCAAAAGGTTATCGTGGATCTTGCTAAAATTCATATTGATGTTGTTTTGCCGGGATACACTCATTTGCAAAGAGCTCAACCCGTTCTTTTGTCCCACCATCTCATGGCGTATTATGAGATGTTTTTAAGAGATGCCCACAGGTTCGGTGACTGTTTGAAACGCATAAACGTGATGCCGCTGGGCAGTGCCGCCCTTGCCGGAACAACATATCCGATTGACAGGGAGTATGTGGCCGGGATTCTTGACTTTCCGGAAATATCGGCAAACAGCATGGATGCCGTCTCAGACAGGGATTTTATCATCGAATTTCTGTCAGCGGCAAGTATTTGCATGGTTCATTTGAGCCGTATGTCAGAAGAGTTAATTCTCTGGTCTTCATCGGAATTCGGTTTCATCGAACTCCCGGATTCCTTTGCCACCGGCAGCAGTATTATGCCTCAAAAAAAGAATCCCGATGTACCTGAACTTGTACGAGGGAAAACCGGCCGTGTTTTCGGGGATTTAATTTCTCTTTTAACGATCATGAAATCATTGCCGTTGTCTTATAACCGGGACATGCAGGAAGATAAAACCGCACTGTTCAGCACGGTGGATATCTTATCGGAATGTTTAGAGATTTATATAAAAATGCTCCCCAAATTGAAGATAAACAAAGAAGCCATGCGGCGTGCCACATCCACCGGGTTTTTAAATGCAACCGATATGGCGGATTATCTTGTAACAAAAGGCATGGCATTCAGACAAGCCCACGATTGCGTGGGGAAAGCCGTTGCCTATGCGTCGAACAAAAAAAAGGAGCTTCATGAACTTACTTTAAAAGAGTTGAAATCCTTTTCTTCACATATCAAAAAGGACATTTTTGATATTTTAACCACTGAACAGATGATAAACCGGCGAAAATCTTTCGGCGGGACGTCGTTAAAAAACGTAAGGGCTGCCATGAACAAGGCGGAAAAGGATCTTGCCGTTAAGATGGAAGTTTAATTTAATAATGATGATAAAAAAAATTAAAAAAGGCCTTATTTTACAATTTGTTATTGTTATTTTGCTATCCTTTTCTTTCTCGGGGTGTGGCAAGAAGGGACCCCCCAGGCCGCCTGATCATGAAAAACCCCATTCAACCTTCAATCCTATTGGGTTAAGGTGAATTAATGCATCATTTTTTTTACCGGAATAATGAATTGTATTGTGAAGATGTTCCCATCCGCATGATTGCCGAAAAGGTCGGCACCCCTTTTTATTTATACAGCCACGCCACGTTAAAGCGCCATTTTCTTATTTTTAACGAGGCCTTTGAGGGTTTGGAAAGGCTTGTATGCTTTTCTGCAAAGGCCAATACCAACCTTGCTGTTTTAAAACTGTTTCAAAGCCTTGGCAGCGGGCTTGATATTGTATCTGGCGGAGAACTGTATCGCGGGTTAAAAGCCGGTTTCTCTCCGGATAGAATCGTCTATTCTGGAGTGGGAAAGCGCACCGAGGAAATCGACTATGCACTTGAAGCAGGCATTTTAATGTTCAATGTAGAGTCCCTTGAAGAACTTGAACTTATAGATAAACGGGCGGGTTTTTTAAGAACAGAAGCGCCTGTGGCCATTCGGGTAAACCCTGACGTTGATCCAAAAACGCATCCGTATATTTCAACCGGTTTGAAAAAAAACAAATTCGGCATTGATATGGAGACGGCCATTGAAGGGTACAAGGTAGCAAGCCGGCTTAAGAACATCAATATCGTGGGCATCGATTGCCATATCGGATCACAGATTACAGAATCAAAACCTTTTATAGACGCTCTGGAAAGCTTAAAGAACCTGATCAATGAACTCAGGCAAATTGGAATCCAAATCAAATACATGGATATGGGTGGCGGTCTTGGAATAACCTATAATGATGAATCCCCGCCCCATCCCCGCGAATATGCCAAGGCCATTGTTGATTCTCTTAAGGGCTCGCATCTTCACCTTATTCTGGAACCCGGAAGAGTTATTGTCGGAAATGCCGGAATACTGGTGAGCAGGGTTCTTTTCAGAAAGTCGGGAAAAGTCAAGGAGTTTGTTATTTCTGATGCCGGTATGAACGATCTGATGCGACCCACACTGTACGACGCGTTTCATGCCATAGCGCCGGTGGTAAGAACAGAAGATAAGCCCATAACGGCAGACGTTGTGGGCCCGATTTGCGAGAGCGGAGATTTTCTGGCAGTAGATCGCAAGATTCCCGATGTAAAGAAAGGCGATCTTTTTGCGGTGATGAGTGCCGGTGCCTATGGATTTTCCATGTCGTCCAATTACTGTTCCCGACCGAGAGCGGCCGAAGTAATGGTAAAAGATGACCGGTTTCATGTTGTCCGGGAGCGCGAAAGTTATGAGGATCTTGTTGACGGTGAATTCCTACCGCCGTTTCTTGATGATTAAAACATAAAGTTGCCTTTATGTTATCCAGTATCCGGTAGTTATTGTGGATTGAGGATTGTGAAAAAAATTGATTTTTACAAGATGAGCGGAAGCGGCAACGATTTTATAATCGTAGATAACCGTAATAAAATTGTCGATGAAACCGATCTTCCAAATTTTATCGCCAAAGCATGCCGTAGAAAAATGTCCGTGGGTGCTGACGGTTTTATCCTTGTGGAAAACACTGATGCTGCGGATTTCAAATGGCGCTTTTATAATTCTGACGGCAGTGTTGCGGAGGTGTGCGGAAACGGCGCCAGGTGTGTTGCACGTTACGCATATTTAACGGGTATTGCAGGACCGGCCATGTCCTTTGAAACCCAAGCCGGTATTGTTCAAGCCCAGGTTGTCGGGGAGTGTGTTAAAGTAAAAATGACAGACCCGTTCGATCTTAAAATAGATTATACGATTGAACTTAAAAATAGTTCACTTTCCATCTCCAGTGTCAACACCGGTGTTCCTCATGTGGTAATTGTGAAAGACAGTATCGACACGGTTGAAGTTGTTAAAGTGGGCAGGGAGATACGGTTTCACCACAGGTTTGCTCCTGCCGGCACAAATGTAAATTTCGTATGTTATTTAAAGGACAACATTATTGCGATTCGGACCTATGAGCGGGGCGTTGAAGATGAAACTCTGGCATGCGGTACGGGGGCAATTGCCGGCGCCATTGTTATGGCTTGCAGAAAAAAGTTAAAGTCACCTGTAAATGTTCTAACACGAAGTGGCGGATATCTTAATGTTTTTTATCAAGAAAGTGACGGCAAATATCATGACATTTATCTTGAAGGTGATGCTCGCATGATTTACAAGGCTCAGCTCTGGGAAGATGCATGGAAAGACGATTGCTGACCAATGGGAATTCATACCGCATACGTGGCCGCAGGATCAAACATCGGAAACAAGCTTTTAAACTGTAAAAATGGTATTGCCGCCCTGACAAGAGCCAACAAAACAGTATTGAAGAATTGGTCTAAATTTTACAAAACCGAACCTGTCCATTACAAAGACCAGAACTGGTTTGTAAATTGTGTAGTGAAAATTGAAACCACTCTTGATCCTTTTGAACTGTTAAACGAGCTTAAGTCCATAGAACGCGATACCGGGCGAGTGTATACGCCCATACGGTTTGGTCCCAGGACTCTGGACCTGGATATCATTTTATATGATGACTTGGTGAAAAATTCTGCCGATCTGATTATCCCTCATCCCAGGATGCATAACAGACGTTTTGTGTTACGGCCTATTTGTGATATAAATCCAAAAATCGTCCATCCGGTTTTAAAAAAGAATATGCAATATCTATTGAATATTCTGGATGAAAATGAACAAAGGATTATTGAGTATTCATGCGATTATTGATCTTATTGGGCATCATATACCTTTGCTACCGGGCTCTGAAATCCTGGATGCTTCAAGGCGGATCGCCGAAAAAAACGGTATTTAATAAAACTGCCGTCCAGATCGATGACGTCATGATCAAAGATCCTTTCTGTGAAATATATTTCCCTAAAAAAGATGGTGTGCATTTGAGAATCGACGGAAAGGATTTGTATTTTTGCAGCAAAGAATGCAGGGATAAATTTGTAGAAAAATATTCAAAAAATAACACCCAACCCGGATAAACCGGACTTGGGCCCCGCTTCAAGCCTTTAGGGTTTACAGGAAAGGGGGTAGATCCTACGTCTGGGAGTGAAATAACAAATAACAAATCTCAAATAACAAATAATATCCAATGACCAAAAACACAGGAGGGTTTACCCGATGAAATTTTTTATCGATACTGCAAACATAGACGAAATAAGGGAAGCACACAGCATGGGAATGGTTGACGGTGTTACAACCAATCCGAGTCTTATTGCAAAAGAGGGCCGGGATTTTGAAGATATTATAAAAGAGATTTGTCAAATCGTTGACGGTCCCATCAGTGCCGAGGTTATCAGTACCGATACCGAGGGCATGATTAAGGAAGCCCGTCATTTGGCTAAGCTCCACGATAATATTGTGGTGAAGATTCCCATGATCGTAGATGGCTTAAAAGCTACACGCAGACTTGCGGAAGAGGGGATTAAGACAAATGTGACATTGGCTTTCTCGCCACTTCAGGCCCTTATGGCTGCAAAGGCAGGGGCTACTTATGTCAGCCCGTTTATCGGTCGGCTTGATGATCTGTCCCAGGAAGGCCTTTTGCTTGTGGAGCAGATTGTTGAGATTTACAGTAACTATGCATTTGATACCGAAATCATCGTAGCCAGTATACGCAACCCGCTTCATGTGCTGGAATCGGCGTTAATGGGGGCGGACATTGCAACGATCCCTTTTAGCGTCCTCGGCAAACTGGCTGCCCATCCTATGACAGATAAAGGTCTCAAGGCTTTTCTTGATGACTGGGAAAAGACAAAAAAATAGGAAGGTCATCAAAACCATGTTCCCCGGCGGACAGATAAAAAATATATTGAGTCATCCCAACATGTTGACTCTGTTTCGTGTTGCTGCAGTACCGCTGATTGTGATTTTGCTTATGTTTCCGAGCAGAATCTGTACATTCATCGCTGCACTGATTTTCACCGCGGCTGCCATAACCGATTTTCTGGACGGTTTTTTTGCGAGGCAAAGAGGATTGGTGTCCAACTTCGGAAAGGTTATGGATCCTGTTGCCGACAAGGTTCTGGTTTCTACTTCTTTTATTATGCTCACGTCACTTGGGTGGATACCGGCATGGATTGTTTGCATCATTATCGGGCGCGAGATCGCAGTGACCGGCTTGAGAAGCATTATTGCCGATAATGGACGAGACGTTTCCGCATCCAGTCTCGGAAAATACAAAACCGGATTTCAAATCGCCGCCATCATTCCGCTTTTAATACACTTTCAATATCTTACCATCAATTTTCATGCAATCGGGATGATATTTTTATGGGCGGCCTTGATATTGACTCTCTGGTCAGGTGCGGACTATTTTATAAGGTCCAGAGGTCTTCTTAAGAAATAATTTTCTCTTGACAAAAGCGGAAAATATATTTATGGAATTTATATTGTTGAGCGGGAATAACTCAGTGGTAGAGTGCGACCTTGCCAAGGTCGAAGTCGCGGGTTCAAATCCCGTTTCCCGCTCCATTTTTTTTGGGGGCGGGGCGGCATAGCCAAGTGGTAAGGCAGCGGTCTGCAAAACCGCTATTCACCAGTTCGAATCTGGTTGCCGCCTCCAATGAATTCAAGGGGTTATGGTTTATACTGTAACCTCTTTTTTTGTGTTTGTGACCAAATTGTGACCGGTAGGCGTAAATACGCTATTTTCAAGCCTTCGCGCCGATTATTGATTGACTGTCTTCATTAAGTGCGCGTAAACATTCCAAGTAACAGTTGGACTTGAATGTCCAAGTTGAGATTGAATATATT
>JBARSG010000577.1:0-2776 GCA_049644625.1 Desulfobacterales bacterium
ACTTGGGCGATTTACCACTCGCGAGTTATCGCTGAGACCCGGTAGTTACACGGTCGTCGGTTCACGTGATGGGTACAAAGATGTCCGGCAGAAAATCATTGTGAAACCCCGCCAGAAAGCACTGCGTGTAATGGTTATATGCAGAAATAAGGTGTGACCTCAAAACTGGTCAAATAAAAGTGAGATGAATACATAACCTGTTGAAATAAAATGGAATCAAAACCGGTAAAAATCGAACCCATCTCCTTTCGTTCCAGGCGTCCCTCCCCAAGAGTAAAGCCGTTTAACATCTTAAAATGGTTTGCCGGTATTTTTTTGGGAGTTGTTTTGATCTTACTGGGGGTCTCGGCATGGTTTGTCTTTACGGCCCGCCAGGTCGTGATAACGATAGCACCTGTTCCTGAAACCATAGCGTTTTCCGGAAGCATCCCTACGCCCCGAATCGGCGACTATTATCTGATGCGACCCGGAGAATACACGTTGGCGGCTTTAAAGGAGTGCTTTTCCCCCCTTGAGCATACGTTTCGGGTCAGTGCTGAAAAACGGCAGAATTTACATCTGAAGATAAAAAAACTTTCCGGTCGGCTTATGATCCAAGCCCATCAATCCGGCGTGACCCAAAGCAACATTGTCGGTGCGCGGGTGTATATCGACGGTCATGAGGTCGGAAAAACCCCCATAGAAAGTCTTGAAATAAAGCCGGGTCCGGCGAAACTTGAAATTCGTGCCTCGAATTACCAGGACTTGAAGACGGATATCAAGGTGCACGGGTGCGGAAAACTTCAGGAGTTTAATATGGCGCTGCTTCCGGGATGGTCGGATGTTACCGTCAGTTCCGTGCCTCAGGGCGCTACCCTAAAGATTGATGGGAAATCGTTCGGAAATACCCCTTCACGCATTCAGCTTGCGGCCGGCACTTACCTGCTGGAAATCAGTGCCGATCTCTATAAAACCTGGAAACACCGCCTGGTCGTGAAACCGAATGAACCCCAGGAAATAAAGGATATACGGCTCCAGCCGGCTGACGGCAAGTTGGCGATCAAAACAAAACCCGTCGGGGCGAATGTGATGATTGGCGGAACGTTCATCGGTCAAACGCCGCTGGTGATTGATCTTTCTCCCAATAAAGATCACGTGATTCGAATTTCCAAGGCCGGTTATGAAAAAGCAACCCGTAACGTGCACGTTCCATCGGCAACGTCAACACGGCTCGACGTAAATTTAAAACCCAGGGAAGGCATAATACGCTTGTGGTTGAAACCGGCCGACACGGAACTTCTGGTGAACGGCAAATCATGGGGCGCTACCCCCAAGCAATTACGACTGATTGCAGTGGAACATACCCTGGAATTCAAAAAAAAAGGATACCGCTCGTATCGTACCCGTATCACACCCCGGCCCGGGTTCCCACAACAATTGAAAATAGCCCTGATAAAAGAAAGTGTTTCCAAAGAAGCGACATCGACGATGAACACAACCCAAACCGGTTACCGGCTGAAGTTAATTCGGCCCAAGACGTATACCATGGGATCTTCACGCAGAGAACAGGGACGCAAATCCAATGAGACCCTGAGGAAGGTCAAACTGACACGGCCGTTTTACATGGGGCTTCAAGAAGTGACGAACAAAGAGTTCAAGGAATTTATGGCCCGGCACAATTCAGGAACTTTCAAATCCAAACATCTGAACCGTGACGATCAGCCTGTGGTTCGGATAACCTGGGAACAGGCGGCTCTGTTCTGCAACTGGCTCAGCGCCAAGGAGTCACTTTCGCCTGCCTATAGTAAAAAAGGGGAAAAGCTGGTTGTAGTAGAACCGTTAAATACCGGTTACCGACTTCCTACCGAAGCCGAGTGGGAATACTGTGCCCGGTTTACCAACACGCGGACATCCTTGAAATATCCATGGGGTCATAAATTCCCTCCCAAGCAGTTATCGGGGAATTATTCCGATCAATCCGCAAAAGACTTGCTCCCGAACGTTCTTGAAGGGTACAATGATCAATATGCGGCAACGGCCCCTCCGGCCAAATTTAAACCCAATGGGCTGGGCCTGTATGACATGGGGGGAAATGTGGCGGAATGGTGTCACGACTATTATTCGATTTACAGCTATGCACCCGAAAAGACGTATATAGACCCGGTCGGGCCGGTGTACGGTAAACACCATGTGATTCGGGGCTCCAGCTGGAAGCACGGAAGCATCGGCACTCTGAGGCTGGCATACCGCAGTTACGGCGATGATAAACGGGAGGATGTCGGTTTTCGGGTTTGCAGGTACTTAAAGTAAACATGACCCACTGGTATATCATAATTATTGTTTGTTTGGGGGTATGCGTTCCCAAAATGACCTGTGCAGAAACCGAGCCGGCAAGATCCTTGAATGGTTTAAACGGACCGCTCGTACAAAATGTAGAATCGAGTCAGGATGCGAGGATATTTTTTTCACAAAATGACAAAAAGAAAACGTCGGATACCGTTACTGCCGATGATACCTTAAAAGTCGATGAAAACACAACCCAGCCGGAAACCCTAACAAAAGAGAAAAATGCCAAAAAAAAAACAAAAAAGCTGAAACCGTTCGTCCCTTCAGAAACGATTCCGGCGGATCAGGGGGTGGATTTCCCATATGACATTTGACTGGCATAAAAACCGAATCTTCGGATTGCTTGTTGTACGCTTATAAGATCTTTGAAAAACGTTCAATATATGTAAAACTAACCGCGAGAATTCATTATGAAAAAAACATTGCCCATATCCATGGAATTTATTTACCA
>JBARSG010000578.1:0-7575 GCA_049644625.1 Desulfobacterales bacterium
GTTAAAAGCTTTTTGTATTTATTTTTGAATTTTCGTTTATCATGAATTTATCTATAAATAAAGTGCGCGCTTTGGGCCTTTGTTCGGGCGGCCTCGACAGTATGCTGTCAGCGCTGGTTTTACGAAAACAGGGGATCGTCGTTGAATGGGTAACTTTTGAAACACCGTTCTTTTCATCTGAAAAGGCTCGGCAGGCATCGAGTCTAACCGGAATACGGTTATGGGTCAGAAACATAACCCCGGTTTATCTAAAGATGCTGAAAAATCCTCACTGCGGTTATGGAAAGTACATGAACCCTTGCATGGACTGCCATGCTTTAATGTTCAGACTGGCCGGTACAATAATGAATGAAAATGAATTCGATTTTCTTTTCAGCGGCGAAGTTCTCGGCCAGCGCCCCATGTCCCAGAATAAGCAGTCTCTTCGTTATGTGGAGAAACAATCCGGGTTTGATGGCTATATATTGCGCCCGTTAAGTGCAAAAAGGCTTCCCATAACCATACCTGAAAAAAAGGGGCTGGTAAACAGGGATCTCTTGTTGGACATTTCGGGGAGATCGAGAAAATTCCAGATGGAACTTGCCCAAGAATTTGGAATTACGAGCTATCCTTCTCCTGCGGGCGGCTGCTTGCTAACAGACAAAAGCTATTCGTCCCGGCTAAAGGACCTTTTTGACCACCAGGATTCCTATACAGAAGAAGAACTTCATCTTCTCAAGCATGGGCGACACCTTCGCCTGAGCAAAAACACTAAAATAATCATTGGGCGAACCCATAGGGATAATGAAAAGATAAAAAAATATTATAACCCGTCTGTAGATACCCTAATTAAAGTAAAAAATTTCCCGGGCCCCACCGTTCTTATGCCGCATGGCGGCGACAAAGAAATTATGATTCTGGCGGCCTCAATATGTGCAGGTTACAGTAAGGCTCCGGATGCCACATCTGTGCAAGTTGGAGCCGTAACCCCCAAAGGAAATGAAATATTCAAGGTCATCGGCATCCCGCCGGCCGATATCAGGCATTTTTTAATATAACACCTGATTCGGTTTTTGAAAATATCAGATAATTAATGAAAAATGGAGTATATGGAAGAATGTATGTTTGTTAATAACTTAAACATAACGTTGGATCTGGTTAAAATATTTATAGAAACATTACGTTCAAAAAAGCTTGTATTTAAAAGCAGTTGCCGTTTTAAAGAATATTATTCAAATAAAAACAATTAGATATAAGTCTCCAATCGCCTGTTAATAAAAAAATGAAAAGCCGGATTTATCAGGCTTGACGCAAAAAGGCTGACCCGATAAATAAGGTGCAACTTTTTTCGGCATTCAGCCGATATTTTGATAACCTATAGTAACACTCCTAAACCGGCTGATTTAGTTGTTTTTTTCCTAGTTAGTGTCCATCCATAAATGAGGATTTTTGTTCAAGATCAAGGCATGTGAAAAAAATAACCACAGGCATATGTTTGATATCCCGAGGATTATTTTTTGAACATAACGCAGAGATTGGGCAAAAAGACCATTTATGGATGGACACTAGTATTCCCTCTAAAAAAGCAGATCACTCTGTTTGTTGAAACTCAAGAATATAGACTTTTATGAAGACAGTCTGGAACGAGGTAAAAGCTTCAATCAAGTCACGGATTCCTGGTCACAGCTTCAGGATGTGGATTGAGCCGCTGCAGCCGGCAAGGTGTGATGAAAACGGTGTTGTCCTTTATTCCCCTAACTTTTTTTCCAGAAAGCGGGTTCTTGAAAATTATGCCGCCCTGATAGCGTCGGAAATAAAGAGAATCTCGGGAAGAGCATGCAAGCTTTCTATTGAGATTTCCGGGAAAAACGCCCCCTCCAAACCGAAATCAGATGATAATCTTCAGCTGCCGCTTCCCAATATAAATGTGCGTCCGCACAACGGTCGTCTTTTGAAAAGGGATTTTACCTTTGACCAGTTTGTGGTCGGAAGCAATAATGATTTTGCTTATTCAGCCTCCCTATCACTGGCTTCACGAAAGAATGCTTCCCGGAATGCTTTGTTTTTATTGTCAAAGACTGGGATGGGGAAAAGCCATCTTACCCAGGCCGTGGGGCGCTACATCTTGTCCGAACATCCCTCAGACCGTGTCTATTATATGACTGCAGAGGACTTTAGCAATGAGATGGTTTATGCTTATAAGCACGGTTCCATCAATGCGTTTAAGGAAAAATACAGAAATAGATGTGACGTAATGCTGCTTGAAGACGTTCATTATCTTAGGGGCAAGGAGCGCACCCAGGTCGAGCTTGCATTAACCCTTGATACCCTGTTTGAAGCCGGCAAGAAAATAATCTTTTCAAGTTGTTATCTTCCGGCAGACATCCCGAAACTCGATGATAAATTGAGATCACGTCTCTCATGCGGCCTCATTTCAAACATTGATCCCCCGGATTTCAGGACAAGGGTCAGGATACTACATAAAAAGGCAACGCTTAACGGGTGTAAAATTCCCGAACCCGTTATCCATTATCTGGCCGGTGAACTTACAGAGGATGTGAGACAGCTTGAAAGCGGCCTTATAGGCGTTACTGCCAAATCACTTCTTTTGGGGGAACCCATTGATCTTAAGCTTGCAGAAAGTGTCACCAAGAATATCGTACGCCAGCAGAAAAACATCACAATAGATGTTATTAAGAAGATGGTTTGCAAACATTACAACATTTCCACAAGTGACATTGTTTCAAGTTCACGCAAACAATCATTTGTGCGACCGAGGCAGATAGCAATTTACCTGTTACGCAGATATACGGATACTTCCCTTCAGGCAATAGGGAGAAGCTTCAACAGATATCATGCCACAGCCCTTCATTCCATCAGCGTCATTGAACGGGAATTAAAAGAAAATGGCCCTATGCAGAAACAAATGGAATTTCTTTGTCAAAAAATAGAGGCGGGAAAATTTTGATTTTTGTTGCCTTTATCTATATGTTTTTCAAGACATTTCCTTTCTGAATACCCCCTCTTTACCGGTGACGCCAACCACGGTGATAGGCGTAAGGACCATGCCGGTAATGACCATGGTAGTATGGTCGCCCATAGTAAAAGGAAAAGCGAGGAACCACAGGCCATCCCCACCACCCGTAATAATAAGCAGGAGGGAGTGGAACGGGGTAATACCGGACTTCCGGATTCGGAGAACTACAGACTTCTTCGACAGTTTCCTTTACCAACTTTCCATTCTCCCAAATCCGTTTCCGCACTTTCCGGCAATTGGGGTCATTGGTTTCCTCAGGAATGGCTTCAACGGCATGTCCGCTTCTATCATAATAGATAACAGGTCTGCCATACAGGGCTGCATCTCTGGCTGCCTGATAATCTTGATCTGCCGCATTGCCCACCAAGGCCCCAAAAATGGATCCTGCAGCCAGTCCGATTAGGGTGCTCTCAGCATTGCCCCCAATCGCCTGGCCAATAAGAGCGCCCATACCGCCGCCTACTGCAGCCCCTACCTGGGTATTGTATCGATCAGGGGGATAATGAGCGCACGAGACAAGCAAGAAAGAGAAAGTCAGCATTAATATAACCAAATGATATTTCTTCATTTATCCCTCCGGAGAATCATCCGATTTTTTTTAGTCGCCTTCAGGCTGCTTTTGTCAGATTCACATAAAATATGTGTTATGCTTGTAACATAACGATCATTTTCACTGGTGCAAAATTTTTGTTTGTTTCATACCTTTCCTAATATTTAGACGTTCAAGGACAAAAATAGTTTACCGTACATGGAAAGTAATTGAATTGATGGATAAGAACTCGATTTTTGAGAACTTCTGGAATACCATTTAAATGATAAGATTCTTTTCTTCAATTTTTAAGTATTGTTTATTATTAGAAAACATAGCTGCTGTCCGGATAATCGGACATTACCCACATATTTATCAGGTACCCCCTGGAGCATCCACGAATTTTCCCATAACTAAAGAGTTTGATTTTTTTGCTTCTTGGGAATTCTTTCTTTAAAAGGGTTTTGAGCAACTTTCTCAGCTTGTCAGACCTTATCAAAAACCTATCTTTAAGATAACCGTCTTCGATAACCAAAAGCAGTGACAACAAAGGATCTGTTCCATAACCACGACCCATGTTATGCGAAGATTCTATAGGTTGAAAAATAAAAGGAATCATATAGATGTTTTGAAACTTTGGAAAAATGATATGGAATGAGATGTTGGCCAAGCTTTTGAACATCAATATTATTCATAACCGTAGGAGAAACACACCATGGCACTTACAAAAGCTCAGATCGTAGAAAGTCATAACTCATTAATTTTATCATGGTACGCCCGGCTGGGTTCGAACCAGCGGCTTCCAGCTCCGGAGGCTGACGCTCTATCCACTGAGCTACGGGCGCACGGTTGGTTTAATCCGGATAAATAGTTCACCAATGCGAATATGTCAAGCCTGACGCAGAATTTAGGTTTTATAATCACCGGACTATTGGTTTTTGCTTAAAAGATCAGCGTTTTTCTCAAATAATTCTTTTGCTTCGCCAACCACGTAAAGAGAACCCGCGATACAGATTGCATCTTTCGGTGATGCGGTTTCAATTGCATGGATCACGGCTTTATCGACATCATGGATGATATGTATGTCGGAAATCATTTCTCTTGCAATGGGGTAAAGCTTTTCCGGAGGCAAGGCCCGATCAATTTTCGGGCGTGTTAATATGACTTTACTACAGAGAGGAATCAGGCTTTTAAGCATGGAAGCACAGGGCTTGTCATCCAGTATGCCGATAACCAGCGTTATATTTCGATCAGAAAGATTCTCGGACAGATATCCTGCAAGATTGCGGGCGGCGATAAAATTATGGGCGCCGTCAAGAAGGATAAGCGGAGACCCGGAGACGATCTCCAATCTTCCCGGCCATCTGTTTTGTACCAGGCCGTCCTTGATGTGTTGCAGGGTAAGATCGAGATTGTTTTTGTTCAGTATTTCACATGAGGCGAGAACCAGCGCTGCGTTATTGATCTGGTGGACGCCATTTAACCCGGTTTGTATGTTTCGCCATACATTCTCTAATCCAAAATAGTTAAATGTTCCATTGGTTCTTCGAATACGGAATGCCTCTCCAAACCGATGAAATTGTGCAAATTTAGAATCGGCGATGGTTTTTAACACGGAAATCGCATTTTTTTGTTTTACGCCGGTTACAACAGGAACCTTATTTTTTATAATGCCCCCTTTTTCCCGGGTAATCTCTGCGATGGTATTCCCCAGAAAGGTTTTATGTTCAAGGGATATATTGGTTATTATAGAAAGGGCCGGTTTTATGATGTTGGTCGCGTCAAGCCGGCCCCCCATACCGGTCTCGATGACAGCCCAATCGACATTCTTCTTGCCGAATTCATAAAAGGCCATTGCAGTTGCAAACTCAAAAAAGGTGGGTTCTCGGGAGCCGTTATGTACGCTTTTCACGGCCTCATAAGATGCAACCACATCCTCATCAGAAACCTGCCGGTTATTTATGCAGATTCTTTCATTAAACCTAACGAGATGCGGGGATGTATAAAGCCCGACATTGTATCCGGAGATATAGAGAATTGTGGCAAGAGCGGAAGCGATTGATCCTTTTCCGTTGGTCCCGGCTACATGAATGGAATTAAATGTATCCTGTGGATTTCCCAGGCCTTGAAGAATATTTCTAATCGTATCTAACCCAAGTATAATGCCGTATCTTCTAAGGCTATATATGGTATTCAAACAACTGTTGTAGGAATCTTTTGTTGTCATTTTCACAGAAAAAACCCGGCAAAATTAATATATTTGCCGGGTTTAAAAAACGAATTAAGGTGTGATCTTATCCTCTGCGGTATCTGTTTCTGGAAGCCGCAATTCTCTGTCTCCGTAAAGCTTCGCGCTGTTTGCGGCGTCGGTGTTCACTCGGCTTTTCATAAGCCTTCTTCATTTTTAATCGTTTAAAAAGCCCGTCATTTTGAACCTTTTTTTTTAAAATGCGCATTGCTTTTTCAAGGTCATTATCAAAAACCTTGACCTGAATATCCTTCAAATTATTCGCCTCCTTTTTTCCATCAGCGGCAAATTAAGATCTTTAAAAAAGCTCCCTTTTACCTAATCCCGACGTTAGTCTCAAATTATTTATTATTTCCGATGGTTATTTTTTTCTTAATATTAAACTTTAAACTTATTTATATATATATAAATCTATTAATTGGCAAGAAAAAATATTTATTATGTGGTAAAAAAAATATTCGGTCAAAAATTTTGCAAAAAAATGTGTCCGGACTGAAAAATCAGCTCACGGACACATTAAACAAAAAAAAGCGTTCACAGTTCAGAGGTTCGGGGTTAATGGCCTTACGGTTTTTTTATATTTTTTATATTTTTGCTTTTAATCTCAGTGCAAGCTCGCTCGGCGAATCCTAAGGCCTGAATTAATTCTGCATTAGACTCAAAATCAAAGACTTTAATGACGTAAACAGTTAAACTTTGAACGCTGAACCCTGAACTATGAACTATGAACGCCTACAATAAATCATAATCAGCCACACAGTTGTTTATTTTTTAAGACAAATTTTTCGCCTTACGAGATAGGGGCTTTTAAAAGTCGTGCTTATTAAAATTTTACAATTTTGAAACAAGCTCTGCCGTAACCTCTTTTACGCTCGGTGCGCCGTCCAACGTAATGTATTTAACCGAGCTTTCTTTGCCGGCAAGGTCTTTGAAATAGTAGGCGGATGCAAGGGTTCCGGTATCGGTGTCATAGTATATACCGTGCCGTTTGCTGATTGCATCCTCATCCTGGTCATCGTCTCTGGTCTTTAAATCACCACCGCAAACACGACATTTGTCCCCGTCGGGTTTGATGGCATCAATATAGATGTTATTGGGATGGTTATTATCATTGACACAGAGTCTGCGCCCCATGATCCTGTTTTTTGCAATTTCTCGGTCCAGAATTATTTCCACGACAATATCGAGCGCCATGCCGGCCTCTTTGAGTGATTCATCAAGTTTGATCGCCTGGTTCTTGTTTCTCGGAAACCCGTCCAGAAGCCAGCCGTCTTTACAATCATCCTGTTTGAGGCGGTCGAGTATCATTGGGATTGTAATCTCATCCGGTACCAGATCACCCTTGTCGATATATTCCTTGGCTTTTGTGCCGAGTTCGGTCCCCTTTGAGATATTATCACGAAAAATAGCTCCGGACTCAATATGAGGGGTATTATATTTATCCTTTAAAATGGCTCCCTGGGTTCCTTTGCCGCTGCCGTTTGGCCCAAAAAACAAAATGTTCATGTTCTAATCTCCTTTCATCATTGGTTTTATGATCTATAATCTACAAACTTTTTAATATATCATTATTCTCGGCTTTACTATATAACTGGCGCATCATTGTCAAGGGTTATCCTTTTATAACAAAACGTTCAATTTAGTTAAAAATTGTTTCATTGATAATAATTTTTCTGATATAATTAATTGGTTTAAAAGAACGATACGGTTTCCGGATCTCGCATTTTTCTCCAATCCATACTTGCAAAAACGTTGAGCAACATATTGTGACACTATTACAAC
>JBARSG010000579.1:0-2243 GCA_049644625.1 Desulfobacterales bacterium
TTTTACTTAAAACAAACCAATCACTTGTCTAAGAAATTGAATTAGGTCTTTTAAGTATTTTATAGATGAACTAAAAGGATCCAAACAAAAATGCCGAGAGCCAAAAGCTTTAAATGTTGCGATATGGCATTTGGCACCTCGACTATCTTTATCAAATACAGTTAGTTAACAGCATCACATATTAAGGCAACAGGAAACGTCACACTTTTTGAAACCCAAAATCTGTTTAGCGTGTAATAATCAGGGGAACACGCGTTATTTTAATGTATTGACTTGTATTGCAAATAATATTGGAAAAATAAAAAAGGTGTGCTTAAAGTATCTTATCTAACTTTGTCGACTAAAAGGTCAATGCTTGATATTCGTTTAATAAATCAATCAGAAAGGGCGCCCCTTCAATCTCTACCCCCGGAATCATTTCATCGGGGGATAAATACCTGTGGTCCACTCAGGCTTTACAGACGTATATCGTAGCACCATGTTCCGTCAGATAATCAATAAAAGGCTTCATTTCTTCGCCGGTAGATGCCTTTACACCTTCAGCCATGCCGAATTGAGCCCAGTGAATCGCATCATCCACAAGAAATACCTTAACGTCGTGTCCCTTCTCGCAGGCCACCTGGGCAAACTGGAAAGCACGGGTCGCACGGCCTGCCTTTTCAAATCCATTGGAAATAACGAACAGCAACTTTTTCATAGTTCTCACCTCATTTTTTTTATAGAAAAATCATTATGTTCATGATCATGCCCCTTGTTTATGAGCAAATTCCCATCGTTTGTCGAGAAAATAAAGGATCGGGACCGTCATTCTTGAAAACAAGAGCGATGCCACTTCACCTGCCATCAGGGATATGGCAAGGCCCTGGAAAATGGGATCAAAGAGAATAACCGAGGCGCCTACCACCACGGCCGCAGCCGTTAACATCATCGGCCGGAAGCGAACCGCTCCTGCATCGATTACGGCAAGATCCAGAGGCATCCCCTCTTTCAGGCGCAATTCTATAAAATCTACCAGAATGATGGAGTTTCTCACTACAATTCCGGCACCGGCGATAAACCCGATCATGGATGTTGCTGTAAAAAAAGCGCCAAGAGCCCAATGTGCAGGCAGAATTCCGATCAACGAAAAAGGAATGGCGGCCATAATGACCAGTGGCGTGCTAAATGATTGAAACCATCCCACAACCAGCACAAATATCAGTACCAGGACCACGGCAAATGCAATCCCAAGATCCCGGAAGACTTCATAGGTGATCTGCCATTCTCCATCCCATTTCATTTCAAACTTCCGGTCACTGGAAGGAATGTGGGCCATATGTTGAACGATATTATGCCCCTCGGGCAATTGGATTGCGTTGATTTTATTCTTCATTTCCAAAATCGCATACACCGGG
This sequence comes from Desulfobacterales bacterium, assembly GCA_049644625.1. Classification (GTDB taxonomy): domain Bacteria; phylum Desulfobacterota; class Desulfobacteria; order Desulfobacterales; family UBA11574; genus S5133MH16. The sequence goes on from JBARSG010000579.1 coordinate 1,395, forward strand.
CTTTCCTTAACACCGGCCACATCCCCGAGAACATATACCACGGGCATTAAATTTTTATGATAAATACTCTGATCTACAGCGGTTTTCCGAACGTTAATCAGCGTCGAAATCGGCACCAGATGGCCGTCGACTGATAAAAGTTTTAGTTCTTTAAGACGTTGAATCCCTGCACGGGCGGATAACGGAAGGCGCATCAGTATCGGCACATCCTCTTTTTCCCTATGCTGATGAAGCAGTCCTGTCTGTTGTCCTTTAAGTGCCAGTTCGAGGGTGCGGTTAATCTGGTCCACACTGATCCCATGAAGAGAGGCTTTCTCCCTGTCAACGTCAATCTTGTAGCGGGGCTGAGTTTTGTCCATGTACCAGTCCACATCAACCACACCGGGAGTTTTTTCAAAAATATCCATTATATCGGCAGCGATCTGTATTTGACGCTGGTAATGGGGACCGTAGATTTCAGCCACCAGGGTGGATAAAACCGGCGGACCCGGCGGAACCTCGGCTACCTGAATCCGCGCATGGTATTTGTCGGCAATGGTTTTAAGAACTGGACGAACACGCTTGGCGATATCATGGCTCTGCTGCTTTCGATGCCCTTTATCTGCCAGGTTGACCTGAATATCTGCCTGGTAAGCATTTTTTCGCAGGTAATAATGGCGCACCAATCCGTTAAAATTAAACGGCGCCGAGGTTCCCACATAGAGTTCATAGTCGGTGACTTCATTGACGGTTTTAAGATAATCTCCCATTTCCATTGCAGCGGCGGATGTTTCTTCCAATGTGGCGGCCTCCGGCATGTTGAGAATGACTTGAAATTCACTCTTGTTGTCAAAAGGGAGCATTTTGACC
>JBARSG010000580.1:0-3415 GCA_049644625.1 Desulfobacterales bacterium
GCGGGAGATGCTTCCAGAGCCGGCATTTTCAACAACGCGGCCCAGGTCTGGAATCATACGTTTTACTGGCAGTGCATGAAACCCGGTGGCGGTGGGCCGCCCTCGGGTCCCATCGCAGAAAAGATCAACGCCGATTTCGGGAGCTATGAAAAGTTTGTCGAGGAATTTAAAAATGCCGGTGTCACGCAGTTCGGCAGTGGGTGGGCATGGTTGGTTTTGAAAGATGATGCGTTGCATATTACCAAAACCGCAAATGCGGACACACCCATTGCGCATGGCACAACGCCGCTTTTGGTTGTGGATGTTTGGGAACATGCATACTATTTGGACTATCAAAACAGGAGGCCTGACTATCTGAGTGCTTTTGTCGAAAACCTGATCAATTGGGATTTTGTTAACGCGTGTCTGAGTTAATATTATAGGAAGCGAGAACTTTTCAGCTTAACCCAGAGCATAGTATCCTGAACACTGAAATCCGAACTCGCCGGAGGCGGGCAAGCCCAGACACCTGAACCCTAAAGGGAAAGGCACTTTAAAATGACAACGTTGGTACCGATTGAACTCATCGCGAGCAAAATTTACCTGATACGCGGTATTAAGGTGATGCTGGACAGGGATTTGGCTGAACTCTACGGGGTGGAAACTAGAGTTCTGAATCAAGCGGTTAGCCGGAATATAGAACGATTCCCTGAAGATTTCATGCTTTCTTTGACCCGCGAAGAGATCGTGAGGATATCACAAATTGTGATATCAAAGGTGAAAAACAGGAACTGTTCACAAATTGTGGCCGGTTAAACAGACTGAGACATTCTTCAGCTCATTTAATATAATTACAATCATATAGCTTGGCCCGACCCTGGAATCGGATTTTCGATAAGAGGTATCTTACTGTGAAAACACTCCAACAATTTTCAGAGTTGCTGGAATCAATACCGGCCAGTACTACTTGGTATCTTACAGATCTGGCAGAAGCACGAGGGAAACAACAACTTTATCTTCAACAGGTTCCGCAACGGCTGAATGCGCTGCGGGAGCATGCCATAATTGAAAGCGCCGTTTCATCAAATCGCATTGAAGGTGTTCAAATAGACCCGGGCAGAGTACGTGCAGTGGTATTAGGAAAGACCCATCTTCATGATCGGGATGAAGAGGAGGTCCGTGGGTATCGCCAGGTCCTAAACTTGATCCATGAACGGGGAGCCAAGCTTTCAGTTTCCGAAGAAACGATTTGTGAATTTCATCGTGTTGCGCGCGCACAAATTTGGGATGCGGGACAATATAAACAGAAAGACAGTGACATTATCGAAAAATACCCCAACGGTCGTGTTCGGGTGCGGTTTCAGACCGTTAAAGCATCTGAAACGAAGGCCTGCATGAAAGAACTGATACGTCTGTGGCACAGCAGCATTGAAGAACGACGAGTACACCCCCTTATAGCCCTGGCCGGTTTTAACCTCGATTTTTTATGCATCCATCCGTTTCGGGATGGTAACGGTCGAGTGTCCCGATTACTGTTGCTGTTGCAGTTGTACCATTTGGGGTTTGAAGTGTGCCGCTATATCAGTCTTGAGCGCCTGATCGAGCAAAATAAGGAGCGTTACTATGAAACCTTGGCACAAAGCTCCGTCGGATGGCATGAGCAACGGCATAATGCATGGATTTATATTAATTACCTGTTTTTTATACTAAGAACAGCTTATCGAGAGTTCGAAGACCGGCTGGGTCGGTTAAAAATTCCTCGCGGAGCTAAAACCGAGATTATCCAGGAAGCCGTTGCTCAGATAGGAAATGAGTTTTCCCTGACAGATCTTGAACGCGCCTGTCCAAGTGTCAGCCGTGATATGATCCGGCGGGTGCTTCGTCAACTTAAAAAGGACGGCAGAGTCGAATGCCTGGGGCGAGGTCCAGGTGCGCTGTGGCGTAAAAAAGAGGTAACAACCCCCAAATAAGGGTAATAATAAGGGTAGTGTTGCGATTTTTCGCAAAACCATGACATCATTTGTTTAGCCGAGTCAGCCAAACAAATAGACGTCTGTGTGTGTCTGTGGCTAATTAAAAAAATAAAACCCAGGCCCCTGAACCCTGGTCTCTGGTATGCTTGGATGAGTTATGTTCTAGATAAGACTGGGCGAAAGGAATGTTATGGAGATGAAGTCAATTTTACCAAGTAAATCTAAAGGTTAAAAAGAAACTTATAATTTGAGGGGCGTCCCGCTGGTTCCACGCTGGTTCTCAGGCCAACAGATGGTACTGGGTTTAAATCAATAGTTGCTGCGTGCGCAGAAAAGAATGGACTTGGATGATGAATGATTTAATGCTTGGCTGATATTTAACCGGGGAAATCGGGTTTACGGTGAAGGAAAAACAAAAGGCATACCGCAAAAAATCATGAGGAGTTAAGGTAGGTTCAGTATGAACGGCCCCAAAGATTGGTTCAAAGCCGATGGCAAAGAAAGGCGTTATCAATGAAAGAGAAACGTCAATATGAGAGGTTTACTATTCCACTCCCTGTAAGACTGGAAACCATAACATTAGGCAGAAAAGAGGTTTTAGATTTTGAAACCAGAGATATATCTGCTTCCGGAATATTCATTACTACACTAAGGTCTTTTCCGGAAGGAACACGGTTTATTCTGGATTTCACCATACCGAGTGATAACATTAAAAAATTTAAGGGCGTGAAGAGTTTGAAGGGCTGCACAGGAAGCATGGTGCGTTCCACCCCTCACGGTATGGCGATTCAATTTGACAGAGAATGTCAGATTGAGAGCTTAAAAGCCTTGTAACATGCAGTAGCGGAGATCAAATTCATCTGTATGTTGATTATGGTTTGGTGCAGGGTGTATTTAACCGGGGACCCCTCGAACCCTTTAGTTAAAACTCTGGTACCTGGTATGCCCATAGGCCTTTTTTAGATTCGATGTATCATGAAGGAAGAACAAATTGAAAAGCTTTTGGAAAAATGGGGAGCAAATAAAGAACTCAACCACAAGAAGTACCCTCTCCCTGTTTTAGTATCACTCGGTTACAAGATCGGGCAACAGTGGGCAAGCAATCAAAAAAGGGGTGATCTGCTTTCTCGATTTGAAGAATTCTATAAAGACTGGACTAATGATCATCTAACAAGCCAAAGATACAAAATGCTGTATGAAGAATTAGACCCTGCTTCAATTATGGCTGAAATGTCCGATACGTTAAACCAGGCACTTGTTGACCCCCATGTTGCCACAGCCATGCTGGAGAACTTTCACCTGTTTGAAAATGGAATTGTCTGGGGCCTTATGTCAGCTATAAAGAAAATATTTACGGAGGTTAAGGCAACTTAGTCAACGATGTCACCAAAGAAAATGTGTTCTTAGAGCTTGGTAAAATAAACTCAAACCTGAAGGCGCTATAAGAAGTCATTATGAATGAA
>JBARSG010000581.1:0-2001 GCA_049644625.1 Desulfobacterales bacterium
GTACCATCTGCCGGAGCTACGGGGCAGGCGCAGATTAATAGATGAAATAGAAAAACAAAGGGCATTTTTGCTATCCGTGAAATGCAACTCATTAAGGAGATTTTTCAATGGCTAAAATCCCTCCTTCCGTAGAGAAAAGTGTTCAGAGGTTTCTTTACACGGTCAGATGTCGGTATCGCATACAGGCGGCTTATTTGTATGGCTCCCAGGCCAAAGGTAAGGCTACACAATGGAGTGACATCGATGTGGCTGTTGTTTCTCCTGATTTCTCAGATGATTTGTTCGAGGAACGCTTAATTCTGATGCAACTTGCGGCGCGTATAGATGATCGTATTGAACCTCGCCTCTTTAAGGGGGAGACGTTCAATGTGAACGATCCTATAGCCAGCGAAATTCAAAAAAGCGGCATTCGAATGGCCTAATCTAAACCCGTAACCGTTCACAGGTTCAGGGTTCAACGTTCAGGGTTAAGGACAAAGAAGGCATTGAAGATCCGAAGTCCTCATTACAAATGTTCATTTTCCCAAGTAATTGCCAATTTAGCTTCATATTTTGGATTAGGACTGACGAAACTGACGCTTTTCTCGCAAATACGCATCCCAAATGCAGCCCGGGGACAAGCATGGAACCTTGAATCTTTGAACCCGTGAACGCTTACATATATCCTTCGTGTCTTTGTGTCTTGGTGCCTTTGTGGCGAAAAGAAAAAAGTTTTGATTAGAAATGCCGAAAAGAAGAGTTAACAGAATGCGACAATTATCAAAAAAAGAGAAACACAAATTACTGTCCAGGCTCTACTGGGATATGGATGTTAAGACGAATGATTTACTCCGTTTGTTGAATGAGGAAACCAGTGAGATCGGACATATCGATAAATTAAATTTTTATTGCAGATTGTTAAAAACTTATGACTGGTATACGTTGTTAAAACTCATACCCCTGGAAAAATTTGAAGAGATTCTCAGTGATCCGGTTCTTAATCGCCTATACCCCAGAGAAATGAAGCAAAGATTCTTATATGCCAGAAAAATATTATCAAAATAAAGTATATCCTTTACAGGACGAGGTTTTAAGGGGAATCCAGGATTTAAATGTGGATTTTTATCTGACGGGCGGGACAGCCTTGAGCCGATGTTACTTAAATCATCGTTATTCGGATGATCTTGATCTTTTTGTAAATGACAGCCCTAAATTCAAAGATCAGTGCAAAAGTATTATCTCATGGTTTAAACAATCCCAGTTGAAATGTGAAATCACAACAACTTCTGATACATTTGTCCGAGGTATACTTGAAAGAGATCAGATAGCAATGAAGATTGATTTTATAAACGACGTTCCATTCCATTATGGGGATTTTGTGACATCACAAATCTATCATCGCGTCGACAACTGGCGGAATATCCTATCAAATAAATTGTGTGCCCTGAGCCGAATGGAGTTTAAAGATATTGTTGACATCCTTTTTATCGCAAAGAAATATGATTTTCACTGGGAAAATATTGCTGATGAAGCGAGAGAAAAAGACCTATGGGTGGAACCATTAAAGATTTGTAAAATAATAAGTGGGTTTCCTGCTGAATTATTGCATAAAATTAAATGGATAACAGTAATAAATATTAATAAATTCGTTGCTGATCTTGGAACCCTCCACGATGACATTTTTTACGGAAGGAAAAATTCACTATTACGATAGACTAAGATCCCCGGGAATAATAGTACGGTTGAAAAGGAACAACATGAAAATTAGACAGGATTTACTGGATAATCAAGATATTATATGGAAAGCAATTAAGCTATTATTTCCCGCTACAAGCGAATTTAATTTTCTTCCTTTCTTCTCTCCGAGCTGTAAGCTAGAAAGGAAGAAAGCCCAAAGATAAATCCAATTAATCCTAGAAATCCTGTCGGATAATATCGGATAATATGATTTCGATTGTTATTGCAGCGTATAATGAAGAGCAACGAATAGGAAAATCTCTGCTCAAGATTAAAGATTATTTA
>JBARSG010000582.1:0-2389 GCA_049644625.1 Desulfobacterales bacterium
TTATATAGGTGTGAAGATCGTGGGATAGGTTTTCAGAATTTAAGGATACTCCGATCCTTACGGTCTTTTTCGGATATGTTTCCGAAATAGCGGTTAATACGTCAATATTTGTCCCGTTCGTGCTGATGGTTGTTTTAAGCCCGTTTTGGTCAATTAATTCAATTAACTGCAACAGGTCCGGATGAAGGGACGGTTCACCTCCGAGCATGTCAATATGATCGATCCCAAGATGTTTGAGTATCAACAAGATGTTGTGAAAATCATTAACATCAATGTCTTTTAATGCCGGCAGGTTCCGGTTAAAACAGAAAGGACATGAATAGTTGCAGTTAAGCGTGGGGTAGAACTGGATATATGAAGGCCTGGCACACGGTTTATAATTTGTATGAGACATACCTTTAATTGGTCATCCCTTTTAATTTGTTAGTGAAATTATCTATCGGGATATGCCGTAAAACGCACACATGGCCGGATCCGGCGCTAAAGGATGCGGCGCCCGAAAACGACATCCGCCTCTGCATTCCTCAAGAGCTGCACAGCCTTTGCATTCCAACTGATCAAGAGGAACGTGGTTTATATTCAGCCAGCATTGTTTCAGGCTTTTTTGCGCATCCCCCAGGGGGTGGTCCGCATAAAATCCGCATTTAACGGCCTGTTTGTCAGGCAGAACAGTCATTAAATGTCTGCCGCAGGCAAATCCTTCGGATGAACCATGGTACCCGCCTCCAAAAGCGTAATTCAAATACCGGGCGGCAGTTGCGTAGGGGACAGTCAGGTCTGGGTTTTTCACAAGGGAACCACTCACGCACATAACATCAACGCCCCATTCGATTGCATTAATCTTTTCAATAAAATCGCGAATTCGGTCAAACTCATCCAGGTTATGGCCATGGATCATGGTAGAAATGGAGATGGGTATTCCCGAAGCACTTGCCATATGAATCCCTTGCAGGGTGGGTTCAAATGTTCCCCGGCCGCGGAGTTGTTCATGGCCTTTTTCCCAACCGTCTAAACTGAACTGAATTTCATCCACATCCAGCCAGGAAATGTTCCTGGAATTGAGTAGTGTCCCATTGGTAAACAGGACACGGCGTATCTTTAACGCTTTGATCTGTTCAATGTATGTTTTAAGATCGTTATAAAGCAACGGCTCTCCGCCGGAAATGAGCAATCTCAGTCCACCGTTATCAGAAAACTGACGGGTGATGTCCACTGCATGATCAACCGGCATCTCAATGGGTTGTGAAGACCCCAGATAGCAGTGCCGGCAGTTCAGATTACACTTGTGCAAAAGATGCAGTTCCAGGTATCTCAGGGAGGGTGTAAGCCCATAATCAACAGTAACCGGCGTGGGAAGCGGCTGCTGATGCCCTTCAAGAATCCCCTCCTCAAGACAATACTCAACAAAATCTGCATCGCTGGTCAGTTCTTTGCCAAATGATCCGCCATTGCATCTTAACAGGAAATCCTGGGCCCGTTCATCAATTTCATAGAGTTCATCCCGGCCCATATGATACACAAAAGGCTGTTCCAGGTTTTTCAGCGCTGTTTTCGGGTGAAGACGCAGATATGATGCTTGCCAATTCTTGTTGTTCATTTCTGATTGTCCATGTCACCGGTATCAATATCTCGGTTTTCAATCAAACAGGCAAGGACGATATAACCGCCGCACGGTTCAAGATCATCGGATGGCGAAGTAGATTGAAAGTCGCAATCTTCTTTCATAAACGGGCATTGCCGGCACACATATCGGGTTAATGTATCCTTGTGTTTTAGACATAACTGATAATCTTTAACCGATAAATATACCTGTTCCCGGGAAATCAGTCTTTGATTTACCAAAGACTCAACAACAAGTGCTCCCTGACAGGCCATCTCTTGTTTTTGCCCTTCTTTATAAAACATACAAAATGGCCGGCAGATATAGTCTTTGAAATCTTTTTTGGTCATTGTATCCGCCCATCAAAATAAAATAGCCTGTTTACCATACCACGAGGATATATACACAGACTATTTTATGAGACGTAACAATTGATCAGCAAGAACGTTTACATTTGCAGAGACCCATTGAAGTTTTTTTGATTTTTTTAATCTTCATGATTGTCCTCCTTTCTTCTTGAAAGTGATTAAGTGACGGAAATGATCCCATAAGCAAATGGTTTTGGAAACGGTTTAAGATGTTGTCCGTTTTCATAACGGAATTATTTATATTTTAAGGATCATGACCCGTTCTGTCAATACGAAATAAATTATGATGATAAGAACTTGCTTTTTGAGTAAGGTCTATTGAAAAACAGGGTAAACAAATTAGATTATGGTGCAGCGTAGCAACGGCGTGTTTCTCTTGGAAACCGACTGACTGTTTGAAGGGCTTTAGCACGCGTTAGCC
>JBARSG010000583.1:0-2749 GCA_049644625.1 Desulfobacterales bacterium
TAATTATAATCAACTGATTGATTTTGCCATAAAATCTCTCAACCTTCCAGACATTTCTTTTTACACCTCCATTGAAAAGGAAGATTATCTGCTTAATGTTTTTTAATCATCAGCATCAGATCGGATTTCTTACGACCTTTCCATATATTGAGTAAGAACATGTGCGAAAAGCCGGGTTCCTATTTCCAGAGCCCTTTCGTCAATGTTGAAATATGGAGAATGGAGACCGTATTGAAAGCCTTTAAACGGATCGTGGCATCCCAGTCCTACCATTACCCCGCCCCACTTTTGGCAAAAGTAGGCAAAATCCTCGGCACCCATTCTGGGAAGTCCGCTGTGGACTTTGTCAGCCCCCAGAACTTCTCCGGCACAGGCAACGGTGTGCTTAACCAACTCAGAATCATTTATCAGCACGGGATATCCCTTTTTAACTTCAAGCGTTGCCAGGATGCCGCAAGACTGAGCTACACCTTTGACCAGTTCTTCAAGGCGTTTTATGATCTGTTTGCGAATATCCGGCTGCAGGGTTCTGAGGGTTCCCTCAAGAACGGCGTCTTCCGGGATGATATTTGAAGCCGTTCCGGCCTGAAAACGTCCGATGGTCAGCACTGCGCTTTCAAGGGGCGGAACCTCCCGGCTGATAAGAAACTGTAGTTGTGTAACAAGATGGGCTCCCGCAACAATGGGGTCTTTGCAATGATGCGGATGAGCGCCGTGGCCGCCTTTGCCTTTTAATCGAATAAAAAGTGTATCCGCAGCCGCATTACTGATTTCAGGAGCTATTCCGATATGTCCCACAGCAAATTCGGGATACATATGCCCGGCAAAAGCTGCCTCCACCGGTTCCGAGTCGAAAATGCCGGTATCCAGCATGGCCTTGGCTCCGGCTCCTCCTTCTTCAGCAGGTTGGAAAATAAAGAGGATTTCACCTGAACCGTTCTGATGCCATCCGTTTTCCATGAGCCATCGTATTACACCGAGAGCAATGGTAGTATGCCCGTCATGACCGCAGGCGTGCATGAATCCCTGATGCTGCGATTTGTATGGGATATCATTTTTTTCTTCCAGAGGAAGGGCATCCATATCCGCTCGAAAGGCCACCAAAGGCCCCGGTTGACTTGCGCTGACCTTTGCTACAACGCCGGTCCCCCCCACGCCTGCTTGGAAAGGAACGTTGAATCCTTCAAGCACTTCGCAAATTTTGGCGGAGGTTTTCTTTTCCTTATAAGCCGGTTCCGGGAACCGGTGGAACCAGCGACGCAACTCCACAAGCCAATTATAAAACTCATCAGACAGTTTTCCATGCATCTCATAACTCCTTTAACTTTTTTAAAGTGAGACTTAACGCAAACTTGCAAAAAATTCAAGAATGAAATAAATGAGTAATGATATATATTTGACGATATCCGGGGATTAGATTAGATGCAAAATTGTTTAGGAGATTCTCAAGCCTTTATTAAAAAGATTATGTACGCTCTTCAAGAAAGAAACCACAATGATATCGTTTTTTCGAAAGGGGTTACAGATTCATCCATTACATCTTCCGTGCTGTTTCTGCTCGGTCCGGATTGCCAAGGAAAAGGGTTTTCTCCAACGCCCTGTCTGATCCTGACGAAACGATCCTTAAGGGTAAAACAACCGGGAGACCTTTGCTGTCCGGGCGGAAGTATCTCTTCCGGTCTGGATTTTTATCTTGCAAAGCTTTTATATCTGCGGGGTTCTCCTCTATCCCGTTGGCCTTACTGGTCACTTTGGCGTAAAAAGCGGCACAAGGAGGCACGACGTCTGGCGCTCCTTTTTGCCACCTGTTTACGGGAGGGCTTTGAGGAAATGCGTTTGAACCCTCTGGGAGTGAAGTTTCTGGGACCTCTGCCGCCACAGCAACTTGTCATGTTCCGCAAGGTGATTTATCCAATGGTTTGCTGGACCGGACGTCAAAAGCGATTTTTCCCGAACTGGGAAGTGGAGCGGGTTGTTTATATTCCCCTCAAAAATCTATTGAACCCTTCCGGTTATGCGCGTTATCGATTACATATTGCTACACCCCATGAGAACAGGAAAAACCTGGATACAAAAGATTATCCATGCTTTCTCCATGAATATCAGGATGAACCTGAAGTGCTTTGGGGCGCAACTTTTCGGATTACAATGATTTTTCTAGAAATTATCTTTGGATTTAAGCCCCCGGATATGGATTCGCTTCCTGTGATCAACGGATCTTTGGGTGAAAATTATCTCACCGGAAGCATATGATTTGCTCAACCAAAACCATTATCATTGGTAAACCAACAACTCAACCACTTTAGCTAAACTCTGATTTCTTGTGTTTTTATGATACTGCCCCAAAAAAATCAAATTACAAAAAACAAATAACAAACAAATCTCAATGACCAAAAAAACAAATAATTTACCCTGTTAAATAATGCTTCGCATTAAATCTACGATTTATTTAACAGGGCAGGCGATTGGCTGTGGATCTTATTTGGAATTTGGAGCTTTTTACTTTGCCGTCAGACTGTGACTTTTTGCGAGACTGTCTTCTTTAGTATTCTAATCCGTAAATTCGATTACGTATTTTATGTTAGTACCTAAACTCTGATTTCTTGTGTTTTTATGTCAAAAAATCAAATAACAAACAAATCTCAATGACCAAAAAAACAAATAATTTACCCTGTTAAATAATGCTTCGCATTAAATCTACGATTTATTTAACAGGGCAGGCGATTGGCTGTGGATCTTATTTGGAATT
>JBARSG010000584.1:0-11727 GCA_049644625.1 Desulfobacterales bacterium
GGTCCTAAGGTAGCGAAATTCCTTGTCGGGTAAGTTCCGACCTGCACGAATGGCGTAACGACTTCCGCACTGTCTCAACCAGGGACTCAGTGAAATTGTATTGGCGGTGAAGATGCCGTCTACCCGCGAAAAGACGGAAAGACCCCGGCACCTTTACTACAGCTTGACATTGAATTTTGGGGTAGCATGTGTAGGATAGGTGGGAGGCTTTGAAGTCCCGACGCCAGTCGGGATGGAGCCATCCTTGAAATACCACCCTTGTTATCTTAGGGTTCTAACTTCGACCCGTTATCCGGGCGAAGGACAGTGTCTGGTGGGTAGTTTGACTGGGGCGGTCGCCTCCCAAAAGGTAACGGAGGCGCGCGAAGGTTCCCTCAGGCTGATTGGAAACCAGCCGTGGAGTGTAAAGGCATAAGGGAGCTTGACTGCGAGAGATACATCTCAAGCAGGTACGAAAGTAGGTCTTAGTGATCCGGCGGTTCTGTATGGAAGGGCCGTCGCTCAACGGATAAAAGGTACGCCGGGGATAACAGGCTTATCGCCCCCAAGAGTTCACATCGACGGGGCGGTTTGGCACCTCGATGTCGGCTCATCACATCCTGGGGCTGGAGCAGGTCCCAAGGGTTTGGCTGTTCGCCAATTAAAGTGGTACGTGAGCTGGGTTTAAAACGTCGTGAGACAGTTTGGTCCCTATCTTTCGTGGGCGTAGGATATTTGAGAGGATCTGTTCCTAGTACGAGAGGACCGGAATGGACGAACCAATGGTGTTCCAGTTGTCGCGCCAGCGGCATTGCTGGGTAGCTAAGTTCGGAATGGATAACCGCTGAAAGCATCTAAGCGGGAAGCCGACCTCAAGATAAGATATCCCTTGAGTATGGAAACATACTTAACTGAAGACCCCTTGAAGACGACAAGGTTGATAGGCCAGGTGTGTAAGTGCGGCAACGCATTTAGCTTACTGGTACTAATAGGTCGTGAGGCTTGGCCACAAAATAATTTACATAATTGTTCTGAACGTTTTGATGTGCTCATATCTAAATGGTTGCTACACTGAAATTTAAAGTTTTTTCGGTGGCAATAGTAAAGAGGAAACACCCGTTCCCATCCCGAACACGGAAGTTAAGCTCTTTTGCGCCGATGGTACTGCTCGGGAGGCTGAGTGGGAGAGTAGGACGCTGCCGAAAAATTTTTATATGCCCCGGAATCACCCATTATAAGGCTAAGTGATTCCGGGTTTTTTTTGATAAAAATTTCGTCTTTCCGGCAAGCTTTCCCTTGTGCTTTTTTAAAGCTTATACTGTTCGTAGCGCTTGGGAAGTGAGGCGCGCATTAAGATCTGAGTCTTATTTTTCTAAAATAAAAAAACGAAGTGGAACTTATCAGGATTAGGAAAATCAGTGTTGGTGCTGCACCAATGTGGAGCAGCATCCAGCTAAGACCTATCATGGGTATAAGACTCCAGCGTACTATCGCCCGCAGGATGTCGTGGTCGGAAATAAACTCAGCCACAGGTGGTGAGTACCTGTAATAGGTTTTCACAAAAGCACGGCCGATTTTAAAGGGCATAAGATAAAGGTCGCGAAATCGTCGTAAAAGCCGCACATGTTTCTCAAATTTTGAACCAAAAGCCGCGGTAGCGATAAAACATCCACTGCTGCCACCACTGCTTGAGCCAGTAACCGTGTATGAACTCCCCCCAGAGGCGGCAATTCCACCCGGATCCACAATAATCCCATTGGCCAGTCCGTCGCTATCACCGTAGCCACCATCCTTTAATTCTAAAGTGACAGATTGTCCGTCATCATTAAAGGTAGTGTGTTCTGAATAGTCATACCAGCCGTTGATTGTGTCGTATTTGAAAATCGTGTCAGACGAGAAAATCTCTCCCGAAAAATATATTTTCAGTATGGCTGCGTCGCCTGGCTGGTTAACGCGCAACCGATAGGAAAAAAGGCCGAAGATGAGATCCGCCGGTCTGTTAACCGTGTCGGAAATGGTATCCGGATCAATTATTTCCAGGGTTTCAATTTCACTGACGGAACTTGAGACTTTTTCGATCCCGATATAGCTTGAACCATCAGATGCTTGGACGCATTTGATGATCTGGGGCTGATAAATATCGGAGATACCGTCGAGATTGAAATCCACCGAGTCATCCACTTCCTCAGTATCGGAAATTCCGTTTGAGTTAAGATCCTCGACAAAGCAAGCGGTGGTGAATTCAACAGTGCCGGACCAATCCGAGGCTTCAGAATAGACATCGTAAAAGCGGACGCGCACGTAATATTTCTGGTTTGATATCAATACCATGTGGGGAACTGAAAACGTGGTCAGATAGGTGTCGCTGGTAACATCGACAACAAGGGATGAGAAATCGCTCTGGTCGCTGATCTGCCACTGGCTTTGTCTGTGAGAGTCGTCGTTTGGGTCTGAAAAGGGTTGAGTTGTTATATCCAGGGGAACTTCGATTTCATCCTGACCATTCTCAGGATACATGATGATTGGCGCACTTGGAGGCAGATTTGATGGAGGCACATCTACTGGTGATGGGGGGTGATAACATACTTCATTTGAGTAACCACTTTCATTGCCTTCGGTGTCGTAGGCAGTCAGCACAAAATAGGTGGTTTCAGTGTCACTTAAGCCATGGATTGTGTATTCAGGGTATGCGGGATTGTCTAAATTTGCTATAGGCACTTGGATCGGTGAGTTGCCTTCAACAGCTCCTGTACCGTTGTATGGGGCGCCGGAAGAGCCGGTCTTATAGTAAATAAAGTAGCCGCTGAGATCCGGCTCACTGTTGCTACTCCACGCCAGAGTGACATCTGTGGTATATGCTGCATAAATTGAAGGCGGGAAAAATAGGCTTAAAGCAGATATAATACTTATGAAAGCACAAAATATTATATTGAATAACCAGTTACTGAGACTTCTGTCCATAATGGGCGCCTCTTTTTCTCTATAAAATGGATAACTTCATATAGAGAAAGGCGCCAAAATAGTTAAAGGTAGAATGTCTTATGCTTCAAATGTGGTGACTTCTACAGGTATTCGGCAGCCCGGCTGTCCTGGCTTTCCAGCTTTAGACCCGTGGCTTTGCGTCCCTGCTTTTCAACAGGTTTGCCCTTTCGCTCCGTAGTGTTATCCAATGTCGAGAGGAAATTTTAAAATTAATCTATTAAAATGTTTAAAATTCTTAATAAAAATATATTTTTAATTTCAGACAAGATAAACAGGATTAAGTTAATATTCTGAGTATCTTACCTGCCCTCTTAAATGTCCGCCTCCTGAAATGTAGAGTCTATTTTATAGGGGTGGAGCCTGTTTAATCGTGATTGCTCCTGATCCTGCCAAGTATATGCAAATAATATGCCTTTTGGTGGTATGAGATTGGTTTAAGAACTAATCAGACTTGACGGACTATTATCTAATATAGGTAGAAAAACAGTATGTTAACAAAAACAATCCTTTTAAAAGAACTTATTTATTGAGATGGTTTTAAATGGTTTTATCGGAATGTTTTACAAGCTTACGATGAAATTGTGACAAATATTGTTCGATTTTTTGACAAAAAAAGTCCAGGCAAGGTAAGCAACCGACTGAATGTGATTTTTTGCGTAAACGCAATTTGACTTATATGGAACTTTCACGTAAAATTCTAAAAAAAAATGCCTGTCTTCCACAACCTGGATACCATGAGCTGGGGGGCATTTAAAATTTGATTTCCATGAGTTTTAGCAATTCCAACACGTAAAAGGTCTAATGTGTTTGCCCACGGTTTAAAAACAAATATTGCTATTCATCTAACTGTCCTCTTAGTGTTGGCGATGATTTTATTAGATTTTGTAATGATTATAACCGCACGAAGGGACCTCCTTGGATCTGAAATTTCAAGAGGATATACATTTATATCAGGAATGGAAGCCAATATAATGTTTTTCCCGGAATCGGACAATATCACAGCGAATTCAGATTTTAAGGATGATTTTGGCAGGAGGTTAAAAAATGCAGGATTTTCTTGCGCAATCGTTATGGACGCAAAGAAAAATCGAGTATATTTCTATGGGGAAAATTGTACCTTGCAAGATGAGATTGAGACACTTACAAGACAAATAATTCGGTCAGGAGATAAAGCCACCCGATTTTTTGGGTCAACTTGGGGGGTTTTGGGGAAGCAAAGCCGGAATTTGATCATATCAGCGCCTTTGCTCAGGAATGGAAGTATCGTTGCAGGGGTAAGTATTGTTTTACCCCTTAAAGGAATCCATAAAACGTTGAAACGGACACAATATATATTATTGATCTATATCTTCATCAATACATTTGTTTTTTCTTTTATCGGTTTTTACCGGTTGTCGAGGATTATCGTGAAACCTTTACAGAGGCTGGTAAAGAGGGCTGAAGAATACCGAGAAGATGACGAGATGTTTTTCCTTTATGAAAAGGAGGATAATGATTTCAGCAAATTATCCAAGGCGTTAAACAGCATGTTGAAACAGATTGCCGATGACAAAGAAAGACTTCGGACCACGGTTATGTCCCTTGAGAAGGCGAATATTGATTTAAAACAGGCTCAAAAAGAGATTATTCAAGCGGAAAAATTGGCATCTGTCGGCAGATTATCTTCAGGAATTGCCCATGAAATGGGAAACCCCATAGGTATTGTTATAGGTTATCTGGAATTGCTTAAACAGAACGATATTTCAGAGGAAGATAAAAAAGAATTTATTCTCCGTACAGAAAATGAAATAAATAGAGTAAATACTATTATCAAACAGCTCCTTGATTTTTCAAGGCCTTCGAGTGAAGCTCTGAAGGCTGTTTCAGTGCACTCAATCATCAGAGAAACTGTTGATGTATTTAAATTTCAGCCGTTGATGTCCAATGTTGAATTAAATCTCAGCTTGATTGCGGAAAACGATAGGGTGATGGCTGATTCGAATCAATTGAGACAGGTCTTTTTGAATTTGCTTATTAATGCTGCCGATGCTATTTCATCCGTTGGGGATCATTTTGAAGGTAAAATATCGATAGCCAGCGAGGTGGTACAGAATGTCCCCGCTGAATCGGAAGACCATCCCAAGATGTTGAAAATAAGCTATATTGATAATGGCTCCGGGATTGCAAAGGAAAATCTTGGGAATATTTTTGATCCTTTTTATACTACCAAGGAGCCCGGTAAGGGGACAGGCCTGGGTCTTTCGGTCTGTTTTATGATTATCCAAGGAATCGGCGGAAAAATTCAGGCAAGCAGTGAACAAGGCAAAGGTGCGACGATAAACATATACCTTCCCGTGACTGTTCAAGCAGCCAATGGGGGAACGGACAAAAATAATTTGGATATGAATAATGGATAATAAAACCACAAATGAGAGCAAATTTCCCCAAAAACGTCTGCTGATCATAGATGATGAAGAGAACATGCGTCACATGTTGTCATCTTTACTTAATAAATCCGGTTACCGTGTCGATACGGCCTCTGACGGCGCGGATGCTCTTGAGATGGTTGATCAGACATTATACGATTTTATCCTCTGTGATCTTAAGATGCCCAATATGAATGGAATGGAATTTTTTGAAACTGCAAGAGATAAGCTATGGGCTACGACGGTAATCATGATGTCAGCGTATGGCAGCATCGATACAGCGGTTGAAGCCATGAAGAAGGGAGCATATGATTTTATATCGAAACCGTTTAAGCCTGATGAAGTTCTCCTTACCCTTAAAAAGGCTGAAGAACGGGAAAGTTTAAAAAGAGAGAACCTCTGGTTAAAAGAACGAATTCGGAAAATTCAAGAAAATTATTGTTTTGGCAACATGGTCGCCAAAAGCAATGCCATGTTGAATGTATTCAAGCTGGCCGAGAAAGCGGCCCAATACAATACCACAGTGTTAATTTGTGGTGAGAGCGGAACCGGTAAAGAGCTGATCGCAAGGGGGATCCATTTTGCGGGGCAAAGAGCCAAAAAGCCTCTGGTCCCCGTTAACTGTGGGAGCATACCTGAAAATTTACTTGAGAGTGAGTTTTTTGGTTATAAAAAGGGTGCTTTTACCGGTGCGGACAGAGATAAAAAAGGTCTTTTTGAAGAAGCGGACGGCGGAACCATTTTCCTTGACGAGATCGGTGAATTGCCCCTGTCTTTACAGGTTAAACTCCTGCGGGTGTTGCAGGAGAATGAGATTAGAGCGGTGGGTGATTCAAAATTAAAAAAAATAGATGTTCGTGTGATTGCAGCGACTGAGAAAAATCTGGAGGATGCAATAAGAGAAGGTACGTTTCGTGAAGGCCTGTTTTACAGACTGAATGTATTGCCGATCAAGCTGCCGCCACTCAGCAGCCGGCCGGAGGACATCCCTCTTTTATGTCACCATTTTATTGACCGGTTCAATATAAGTCTGGAAAAGGGAATAAAGGGGATAACACCTGCTGCTATGTCCCTTCTGCTTAAGCACAGTTGGCCGGGAAATGTCAGGGAACTGGAGAATATGATCGAACGGGCTGTAGTGCTTGCAGAAGATACAATCCTTTTGCCGCAAAACTTTCCCCCTGAACTTGGGGCGGAATCTGATACAGATAAGATGGAAGATTTATTCGAGGGGTATTCCCTGAAGGCTGCCCAGAAGATTCTGGAAAAAAAACTCATTACCCGATCGCTTAAGGCAACGGCCGGCAACCGCACCAAAGCTGCCAGGATGCTTGAAATCAGTCATCCTTCCTTATTAAGCAAAATCAAGGCGTATAATATTTTACTTTAATTCTTTCATTCTATCTATGATCCGGGATCGGCCTTGGTAGAAATTCAAGGCAAGGCTTTTTACAACCTTATCCACCTTTTCTGAATAAAAAGCTTTGGCTTTGCTGTCGCCGATGCCAAGATTCTCCTGTATGTCGCGTACCGCAGAAAGGGTAGTATATCCCAGATCTTTAAGCTTCTCTGAGCAAAATTCGACAAAAGCTGCGGTATATAGATAATTCAGCGCTTTTTTGCTACTTTCGATATCCTTGGTTACCATCACGTAACCCATCACTTCGTATAAAAGCTCTATCCAGCGCTCCTGCGAGATAGACATCAAAACAATTTCATCCGTCTTTGCATTTATGGAGTCCGTTAGAATTTTGTGGTTGCTGATAATTTCTTCATAGGAAGAAGGCCGGAGGACCTTTTTTATATCACCCTTGAAATTATCAAGCTTATCAGCCAGGGCGTCTCTCTTTGCATCAATATTAAACACATTTGTGGTTCCCGGGTTAATAAAATCGATGTTTGTCTGATCGGAATCCCAGACAACGATTTTCTCTAATGGAACATCATTTTCGATCCGATGGGTAATTCTTGTATCTAAATCCTCATAAAAAAGTATTCTTTCCAGGGCGGCGCCGATTACCTGCCCAGGCATGATGCTGAGTTTGGCATCATCAGTAACGTCATGTAGTTTGGCGCCCAAATAAACTTCATATATTCGGGTATTAGGATCGGCGATATTATCAAACGTGGTGGCGATATCCGTGCCGTAATTTCGACGGGCATCATTCCAGTTTGCAATGCGCTCTTTAGCCACAGCACCAGCGCTTAACATAATGTCGCCGGAAATACCTCCGGGTACGTAACTTCCCATAAGCGTTGTTAACGGCCCAACCACATTGCGTGTAAGGGAGGCATCCACAATGTGGCGTGCGTATCGGGCTGTTACAAAAAAATCCTCGCCGGGGTAATGTTTTTCATGATGCGCTATCACTTTTTTGTAAACGCGTTGCCACGGAGTCATATCATTACGCAAATCACCGTCAAGTAAAAGGATGGCCTTTGCTTGGGTGGACCCCATTTCTTCAAAAATCATTTTAAAGGCATTGCCTTTGCCCGGAGAAAAATGGGCGCTGTCGTATCCTTCATGGGGACCGGCATAAACCAGCACGTTTTTTCTTTCTTGCTCAGTAAACCCATCCAGAGCTTTTTTTGCACCGGTTATTGCAGCCTCAATATTGGAAGTATCGTTGTTCTTGTCGTTATATGTGCCGTCCGCTATTATAATAGCTACTCGATTGTCGTTAAAAACCTCCCGAGCGCCTTCCAAATCCCGGTATACCAGGCTGCCAATATTATCCTCGCAATGAAAAGTAGGATGGCCGATAATTATTTCAGGATCAAATTTCGCCAATATTTTTCCGAGGGCTCCCTTGGGCGATTTTGCGATGCCTTTGAAAATATTTTTTCCTTCCTGCTTGATGAATTTATGCATACGGAATTTTTCCGATTATATTTCAATCCGGACCGGCCGGTAAGGTTATATTTTTAGTTCTGAACTTTTTCGCCGAAAAGAACAAAAGATTTATAAATAAGAAACTATGCATTATCCAATGTTCAAAAATTTTTCAGTTGGGCATTGAGCATTGGATATTGGATAGTTCGGCATCGACAAGATGTTATCGATATGCTTTAATGAGCGCCTAACAGGCATGTATGGCCCAATATTGTATATTCAGGAATCAAATTATCCTTGGCCGTTAATTTTATCCCGTAACTTCCCGGAACATTTAAATGTGACAACTTTTCGTTCCTTCAATATCAAATCATCACCCGTAGCAGGGTTTCGCCCCCTTCGCTTTTTCTTTTGCTTTACACAAAATTTTCCGAATCCTGAAAGAAGGACATCTTCATTCTTTTCCAGCGTACTTTTAATAATTTCCAATAGAGCTTCAATTATCTCAACAGATTTTTTCTTTGTAAACCCCAGTTCGTGTACTCTCGTGACAATCTCATTTTTAGTTAATGCCATGTCGCCTCCTTAAATAATTTTTGCGGTTTTTATCTGTATTAAATTCCTATTATATTAACAAACATCAATCCTGATTTTGTGTTGACTTCTTAATGTTTACAGGATCAAGGTTTTCTATTTTTTTAATTATGTTGCTGATATTTTTCATAATTTCATCAATTTCGGATTTTAACTTTCTGTCATCGGAATCATTCATATAGATTTCTCCCCAAAAAAGATCTTAAAACTTACATTTTATCATATATCGGTATGCTAAAATGGATATGTATGTCAAGATGATTGATGTAAAAATTATTTATACTATTGTCGGAAGCAAGGCTTCGGCGATATCAAAATGATCGCCGATATCCCTTCGTAAATCCAGCCGGTTTCCTTGTGGATTTTCACGGGGAATTACCCTGATTTTGCCATTTTCAAAGGCGGTCAATATTTTTTGACGAAGACGTTCTGCTGCTTTCGCTCTGCTTTCTCCAGGTGTAACGGTTGCATTAACATTACAATATACCACCCGGCTGCCATCTGATTTAAAAATTCCTTCTTCAGATGAATACGTCATTGCAGATGGGATAACCTGTATCTTTTTTTTCTTCAAGTAACCAAAGTCAATATCGACCAACTCTCCTTTCGTACAGGACCAGGGATACCCTTTTTGGTTTTGAGGGCCGCCGGAACCCGTAACCAGGGCGATGCAGATGGAAATCTGGTCGGATCGCACTTCCGGAGTTACCTGGTCCAGATTTCCTTCAATTGTAGCTTTAATTAACGCCCCCAGGTTCCTTATTCTGCGGATAATCGGTTGCCATTCGGGTTCGGGAGGCCGAATATTGATTTCACAGACTCGAACTCTTGTGGGCGCCATATTATTGTCAAAAGATAAAAAGCAGCCCGGGTATATCAGGCAGGGACGTAACATATTTTTTTCTCTCAAGGCTTTTATCAGAGGTTTAACAATATCTCTGGCTGCCATTTCAAGCAAGTCAGGCGTTTCCATGGGATGGGGTGATATGCTCCCCATTCCGCCGGTAATCGGATTGTCCTTACTGGCAGGCCCGGGAAAACGTTCCGGATAATCCATGGAAGTGGGAAGAATTTGAAAATTTCCGTTTTTATCAACAAGAATAATAAAAGAAATTTCGACGCCTGACATTCTGGATTCTATCAGGAGCGGCCATTCCGATTTTTTGCCGAACCGTCGTTTATAGATCTTACCATAATCTTTTATCAAGGTGTCATATACCTCTTTTATCTCCCAGGAATTTAAGATGATACGGGAGCCCTTTCCTCCGGCACTGTAAGGATACTTCAGAACCGCCCCGCCATATAAATCCAATAGAACCAGACAAGTCCTCAAAACTTCCTCATAATTTCTGGCATCCACGGCATACCATTTATCCGCCACGGGAATATTATATTCATGGCAAAGATGTTTACAGGCGATTTTGTCGCCTTCAATAAATGAACTTTTGCGAGTGAATCCAATAATATGCTCTAAAAGACCGGCCTCCTCCAGGTTGTCTAACAGACCGTCAAGTAATAAATCTTCAGGCATCGGAACCACACAATCAATCGAGCCGTTTTTAAGGGCGGCAATAATCGCAGAGGCATATGCCTTTTTGGAATTATCTGCTGTGGGAATAAATTTCACCGGCCATTGCATTGACATGGCAAAGGGTGGCATGGCCGGCATTCCTCTAATCACCACTCCCTGAAAATCATTCTCATAGTTTTCACTTGTTGCCGTTGAAGTAACCACAGCACTTAAAAGTGTTCTTCCGTCGGTTCCGGCAAATCCTATTTTATAACTCACAATTACTCCTTTTATTTTCGAACCTTGTTAAACAGTTAAATGGTTGAATGGTTAAGTAATTGTTATTATACCGATATACTGCTTTGCGCGAAGATTGGACATTTGTTGCTTTGAGGATTAGGGCCCTTATAACCTGCTGAGTTGTCAATATATATTTCAAGCAAAACACAAAGCACCCAACGCGTAATGAGTTCAATTTTTACGAATTCATTATGTTTATGTCGGGTCATTTTTCAATAGCGTTGGGCACAAATTTTCCAGGGCATAAACGCCGGTTGCAGAATAGTCCGAATTAAGCTATAGCGGTTTGCAAAAGCGCCTTATTGGAAAGGCATGAAGAAAAAAGTTTCTCCAGAACAAGTTATGACCTGAATTTGGAGCCGACGGGCGGATTCGAACCGCCTACCTGCTGATTACGAATCAGCTGCTCTACCAACTGAGCTACGCCGGCACAGTAAAAAGACACCTACTTTGTTTATGGATCAAAATCAAGAAAAAATATCACCTGGCTCCTTGATTGATATAATTCCCGGCAGGGATTATCGTATTGATTGTATGGGACTGTCCGGATCTGAGCAAGCATATTTTGTGTCCAGGTTAACCATGGCACACAGAGCGTCTGTTGTCGTGATCGTTCCTTCAACAGAAGATGCGGAAAAGTATTTGGAAGATCTGAGATTTTTTTTAGGAAAAAACAATCCCTTCCCGGTTTATTTTCCCCCGTATCATATTTTACCTTTTCAGCACCTTTCCTATCACAACGAAACAGCAGCCAGGCGGATCAGATCTCTTTACCGTTTGATAGTGGATGATGTCCCACAAATTGTGGTGACAACGGTAGCGGCTTTGCTGCAAAGGATCATTCCAAAACAGGAATTATCTGATTATGCCGAACTTATAATGGCGGGAGAAGAGATCGATCGGGATCTATTGGTCGAGAAACTAATTTCAGGCGGTTATGTTCGATCAACAATAGCTGAGGAGCCCGGAGACTTTTGTGTAAGGGGCGGTATTCTGGACGTTTTTTCACCACTTTATTCAAATCCGCTTAGAATCGAATTGTTCGGAGATACTGTGGAATCTCTGAGGTTTTTCTCAGCCGCAAACCAGAGGACAATCAAAAATATTCAGGAAGCAGTTATACT
>JBARSG010000585.1:0-2168 GCA_049644625.1 Desulfobacterales bacterium
GAGCTACGGGGCAGGCGGGGCAGGCAGGAATACGTAGAGTATTTCGAGGATTAACCCACCAAAGTTCGGTGGCGGGTTAAAATTTGAGTTTGACCCCAGAGAAATAGGCTCCGCATTTCACGGGGCAGGCGCAGATATTAGCGGAAAAGACAGTTTTCGTTCAGGCATTAGTTAGTGTCCATCCATAAATGAGGATTTTTGTTCAAGATCAAGGCATGCGAAAAAAATAACCGCAGGCATATACTTGATATTCCGAGGATTATTTTTTGAGCATAACGCAGAGATTGGGCAAAAAGACCACTTATGGATGTACATTATTTAAGCAGTTCCGCATGTATCTCCTTGGCATCAAAAATCGAAGTGTCCAGGACCATCTGAATGAATCCCGCAGGTTTTTCATTTTCGGACAGATAGACCTTTAAGGCTTCGAAAAAGGGACTGTTAAAAAGCTTTTTGGACATTTGTATATACTTAGATGCGCTGAACGGTTCGCCTTTATTCAGAATCTTGCTAACATTCGGATGTTTTTTATTGAGGTTTGTAGCTACAGCGTAAATGTCAGGCTCCAATTTAAATGTATCCATCCCCATTTCCGTCGCATAGTCGTTAATGGCCTTATAGATAGTGATTGGCGAAATGATAAAAGAATCCACGAGACCAAGAATATGTTTAATTCTCGTTCTTGTTGAACGGAGGCGCTTCAGCACTACATAGGCTGACTCGGCCTGCTCCTTCGGGAACAGCAAGGCCTGGGCAAAAGCATCCGCAAAATCCTCGGCAGATTCTCCAGTCAAAGATGGCGAAAGGATATGCCCTAATTCATGGGCCATCCAAAATTCAAAATCGTGGATGTTGCTGTCCAAGTTTAGATAAATCCAGGTGGTTCTGGACTTTGGCAGATAAATATGGAGCGCATTTTCATGATGCTCCTTCTGGCCGTGAAAAACAGGGATTAGGATAACTTCGAACTCATTTAGTTTTTCGATGAGTTGCTCGAAATCTATTGGGGCATTGTTTTTCACACCGATTTCCGAACGAATCCGGGCTGCTGCCTCCTGTATATAATGGTATTCCAGCCGTGGTTCTTTTAGAACAGGCGGTTGAAACAAACTATCAAAGGGCAGATAGGGGACCAGCAGTTCAAGCAGTTGCCCCATTTCCTTAGCGTGCGTTAAATGGATATCTCTGGTTTTACGACGGCCTTTTTTCCGGAATGCAACGACCGGTTCCGTTGCTTTAACGGATTTTTGAACAATATCCTGAAACGGCAAGCCAAGGGTAAGCCCCAGTTTTAATAATTTGTCCGGACGGGGAAATTTCTCACCTTTAAACCAGGAAGATACAATTGTCCTGGAAACACCCATCTCTTTGGCAAGCCTGGACTGGTTGAATCCAAGTTTATCCATTACTTCGAAAATTCTTTTTATATTGAGTTTCTTTTCCATACCTAAATGAATAGTCAGTTTGTCAACTTTTGTCAACTTAAAAGTTTGTATGGTTGAAAAATATAATGATATTAAGTGACAAGATTCAGAAAATCGATGATTTTAAAGGTTTATCTTTAATATCATTTCCTTTTTGGTTTGAAATCGTAAATCCAGCATCGGCAACCAGTATCCAGAAATCCCTTGAACTTTGGGAGGCATTTGTGTATGTATAATTTTGAATTTACACGGATATTTTATTTCACTTTTGATATTGATTCTCATTCTCGACCTAGCCCGGGCTGTCCTACATCGCCGATCAGCAAACGGCTCTAATCCTTTTATTTCTGTTGAGTTATTACAGTGTTCCGGTTTTAAGCTGTTCGGGAAGAAACTTATTATATAAGGAGCGCCCCGGAAGTCCCCTCCCCTGAATTGTCCGGTCTGCAATACCGTTCAGTAAAAATTCAAGATACAGGGTCGAGCGTGTCGAGATAAGATTTCAAGGACTCGAACCGCCGGGGCGGTTCAAGGTCGTCGCCCGAGTTCCGGTCAGTGATATCGACAAGAACAGGTTCATCCAAGGATTCGGGCAGACGCGGTTCATCATTCGATGTGATGGTGATGAGGGAGTCAACGCTTTTACACTCTATGCTTTTGGTATACCATTCAAAACCGCTACAACTTGATGATTCTTTGAAACCGTATTCTTCCATTATTTTATAAAGTTCCATTTGCTAATCC
>JBARSG010000586.1:0-9796 GCA_049644625.1 Desulfobacterales bacterium
GTCCACCAGTGATGATCGATGCGATTGAAGATATGCTCCACAGTTTGGGGGTGGAACCGGAAATGATCGCCTACGATAAGTACTAAAGGCCTTGGAAAAAACAAATTTCCATTTCATCAAAAATTCAATTATAACATAGCCACTTCTAAACATGACTTGCTCTCTCAAAATTTTTCATGTATAAATGGGAGTAGTCGGGTTTTCGATTTTGGAAATTTATGGTGTCAGCAAACAAATCTTCAATGAAATGGGTAATAGATTGGGTGAAGATTGCGAAGGGAATCCGTCATATAACATCTCACACGGAAATACTTTCAAAAACGCCGTTAAAGTGGAGAATTTCATGGAAAAAGACAGTCCCCTCGAGATATTAAAGCAGGCGATTTTGCTGGAAAGAAGAGGCAAGGCTTTTTATCAAAAAGTTGCGGAACAGACTGAAAATAAAGCCATACGGGATGTTTTTGAAACGATGGCGGAGGAAGAACAAAAACATATCCATACGCTGTCTGAACAGTTCAAGTCTTATCGCCAAGAGAAAAAGTTCATCCCCGACAGTCACAATTATACAGACACCAGCAGTGTGTCATCAAAGGTTTTAACCCGGGAAATCAAGGAGAAAATCTCTGCCGCCGGTTTTGAAGCCGCCGCGATCTCTGCAGCCATATCAATGGAGGAACGCGCCATCAAACTTTACTCCGAAAGTGCAAAAACCACGTCTGATCCTCAAGCCAAAGCCCTATATGAATGGCTTTCGCGCTGGGAGCGGAAACATCTGGGCCTGCTTATTGATTTGGACAAAGCTTTGAGGGAAAAAGTTTGGTTTGACAATCAATTCTGGCCCTTTTAACCCGAACTATGTCTTCAAGATAACAGTAAACCTTATCAGACTCCGGAAACAGGTACGCCTTCACCGTTATATACTAAATACAACCTTCCCGATCTTCTACGAACCATCGGTTTTCTTCGGGTTGACTGGAATCGTAGTAACCGGTAAAAATAAAGCATTTCAAGCAAATAAATGAACCCGGAATTCATTCTATTGACTTTCAATATAACTGACTTATCCTTTGCTCATTAACGATACCATAGCAGCAACCGGTAACAGTGAAGTGGTATCGTGCAAAAAAATATGTGTAAATTTGAACGATTTTCAAAAATTGGCATTGGGTTATTTTTTTCGTGAACCCTAAGTTAATTGCAAAAATGATGGGAAAGGAAGCCCTATGGAACGTTTCGAATATGAGATTACCCGGCATTCAGCGGATACCTTTGATAAGGTTATCTATTTTTGTAGTGAGTCTGGCCAATGCGGTATTGATGAAGTCTCGAAAGATCAGACAAGAATTTTGGCTGATATTCTGAACAACCGGGGAAGTAAAGGCTGGGAGCTTGTCCAAATTTCTTTTGGAAAGGACGGCGTTATGGCTTTTTGGAAACGTCGTATTAAAGACAAAAAGAAATAGCCGTGGGAAACAAATTCAAATGGGACCCTGACTTGGATGCGGCATTGATCCGGGCCCAGACTAGATTATCGCCTTATGTCGCCTTATCTTTTGGGGATT
Source organism: Desulfobacterales bacterium (assembly GCA_049644625.1). Lineage (GTDB taxonomy): Bacteria > Desulfobacterota > Desulfobacteria > Desulfobacterales > UBA11574 > S5133MH16. Next base: position 1,563 of record JBARSG010000586.1, read on the forward strand.
GTAAGAAGCTCCTATAAACGTCCGTTATTAATTCCAATTTCTCACCCTAATCCTACCTAATTGCACCAAACCCAATTCCATATAACAAAATTAGGAAAAGCCGTTTTGGGTTCCGCTATGTTTTGTTTTTGGTTCGGTGAGTTATTAAATTTTATCCTAAAATTCAAATTAAATAAATTATAGTTTTTTTAGTGTTGACAATACACATTGTGGTATCTATTATTAATAGGAATCATTATTGTTAATGATTCCTATGTCAACTCTTTAAGTAAAAAATCTTTCCAAGAAGGGAGGTAAAAATGGAAAAAAAGAAAGTTTTATCCAAGAAAAAAGAGATTAACCCAAGGGATGTTACCATCTGTGAGGCCACGGCACAAATGCTGGAAAAAGCCAAAAGAGACGGTGTGGAGACCGCATTTGACCGGGCTGCCAGCATGAGAGCCTGTCCTATTGGTGCGGATTCTGCGTGCTGCAAACATTGTTCCATGGGACCTTGCCGGTTGAACGCTAAAGATCCGTATGGAAAAGTTGGGGTTTGCGGTGCGACCATTGATACAATTATGTCTCGTAATTTTGCACGCATGGTTGCTTCCGGAAGTGCCGCCCATACGGACCACGGAATGAGCATGCTCGATCTTTTCCGTGAAGTGGTAAAGGGGAATATCACGGATTATGAAATTAAGGATCCGAACAAGCTTGAGGAAGTTGCGGCTTCTATCGGCATTGAAGTAGAAGGGCGTGAACTTCATGATATTGCAATGGATCTATACGAAGAACTGGAACGCACCTATACCCAGGTGGAAGGGGAAATTCCCTTTGCCAAACGGGTTCCTGAAAAAACACTGGAGACCTGGCGCAAACTCGGTATTGTTCCCAGGGGAGCCATGCGGGAGATTATGGAGCTGATGCATCGGACTCACATGGGCGTAGATCAGGATTATGAGAACATTACCACTCAGATCAACCGCACCGCCCTTGCCGACGGCTGGGGTGGATCCATGGTGGCAACGGAAATATCCGATATTCTTTTCGGAACCCCGTCTCCGGTCAGCGTTGAAGTGAATATGGGGGTTCTTAAAGAAGACCACGTCAACATTATCGTTCATGGTCATGAACCAAACCTTTTTGAATCCATTCTGGTATCGGTCAATGAGCCCACACTTGTTGATGCGGCCAAGAAAGCCGGGGCGGCGGGTATCAATCTGGTGGGAATGTGCTGTTCAGGTGCGGAAATGCTGTCTCGACATGGAATTCCCCATGCAGGGAACTTTATGTCCACGGAAGCCGTTCTGGTCACCGGCGCTGTAGATGCTATGACCGTGGATGTCCAGTGCATCAAACAGGGACTGGCCAAGGTGGCTGAATGTTATGGAACCCATCTCATCACCACCAACCCGAGATGCCATATCGAAGGCGCACAGCACATGGAACTGGATGAACACAATCCAAGTGCCTGCACCGATGAAATCGTCATCAAGGCTATTTCTCGGTTCAAAAACAGAACCGGAGAAATAGAAATCCCAAAAATTAAGAATATCGGGGTCCATGGGTTTTCCCACGAGTATATTAATTACATGCTTGGCGGGTCCTTCCGAGCATCTTATACCCCACTCAATGACAATATCATCAACGGCAGGATTCGGGGAGTTGCCGGCGTGGTCGGCTGTACCAACCCCAGGGTCAAACAGGACTGGGTTCATGTGGAACTGGTTAAGGAGTTGATCAAAAATGACGTGCTGGTTCTCCAAACCGGATGCTCTCAGATTGCACTTGCCAAGGCCGGTTTAACCGCTCCGGAAGCCGCAATTCTTGCGGGTCCCGGATTGCAGGAAGTGTGTGAGACCGTCGGCATGCCTCCGGTCCTGGGCGTGGGTTCTTGCGTGGACAACAGCCGGATTCTGATTGCAGCTTCTGCCATGGTTCGAGAAGGTGGTCTGGGACATAGTATTGCTGAATTACCCGTAGCCGGCGCCGCACCCGAATGGATGAGTGAAAAAGCCATAAGCATCGGGCAGTACTTCGTTGCCTCGGGTGTATACACCGTTTTTGGGGTAACATTTCCCATTGTTAAAGAAACGAAATTCCACAAGCTTCTGTTTGAGGGACTTGAAAAGCAGGGTCTGGGAAAATGGGGATTTTCCCCCGATCCCAAGGAGATGGCCCGCATGATGATCGCCCATATCGACAAAAAGAGAAGAGAGCTTGGCATTGATAAGGCCAGAGACAGAGTCCTCATGGATATGGCGGATCGTCGGACAATGGATGCCGCTTATCAGGAAGCTTAAGAATGAAAAGCATAACCCTTTGATAATATATTAACGAACGGGGCTCTCTATTCCGGAGCCCCTTTTTATTATCTTTGGTCCCTTATCGCGATTGCGGGTTCCGTGCTTATTTAGTATCCATCCATAAATGGTCTTTTTGCCCAATCTCTGCGTTATGTTCAAAAAACAATCCTCGGAATATCAAACATATGCCTGTGGTTATTTTTTTCACATGCCTTGATCTTGAACAAAAATCCTCATTTATGGATGGACACTATTTAGTGTCAGGCATTGCTTCCGGATAGTCAGCTAAAAACCGATATAACGTCGCCCGACCCACACCAAGAAGCCGCGCTGCCTTTGCTTTATTGCCCCCGCTTTTTACAAGCGCTGATGTCGCAATCTCAAGGTCAAGTTTCCGCGAGGGTCCACGAGAAGTACCAAGGACATTACGTCTCTGTAGTTCAATGGGAAGATCTTTGGGTAAAATCTTCCGGCCTCTGCATTTAACAATGGCAAATTGAATAACGTTTTCAAGCTCCCTGACATTGCCCGGCCAATGGTAGTCCATCAACAGGGACATAGATTCATCGGAAATGTCCGGATAATCTCGACTCCCATCCGTTACAATCCTGCTGAAAAAGTGGTCAATAAGAAACGGAATATCGTTTTTTCGCTCTCTGAGGGGCGGTATGTAGATGGGAACGACATTGATGCGGTAGTATAGATCATCGCGAAAATTACCCCTTTTTACTTCGTTTTTCAGATCGCGATTGGCGGCACTAATAATACGGACGTCCACTGATTTGGTTTTCTCGTCACCCACCCGCTCGAATGTTCCGTCCTGAAGCACTCGCAACAGTTTTGCCTGCATAGCCTTGGGCAAATCAACTACTTCGTCCAGGAACAGGGTGCCGCCGTTCGCCAGTTCAAAACGACCTTTCTTATCACGCAACGCCCCGGTAAAAGAACCTTTCACGTGTCCAAACAATTCGCTTGCCAGCAATCCCTCGGGCAATGCACCACAGTTGACCGGCACAAAAGGTTTTTTTGCACGAATGCCCTCGTTGTGAATTGCCGCAGCAACCAGCTCCTTCCCCGTCCCGCTTTCCCCCTGGATAAGAACAGAAACATCGACTTCTGCAACCTCCCTTATGGTTTCGAATAGTTCCTGCATCTTGGCATCATGTCCGATAATCCCGGCAAAGCTCTGATCTGTTTTCAGGCGCCGCCGAAGGGTGTTCAACTCGGTCATGTCTTCAAGAACAATGACTGCCAACCGTTGACCCTCATGGTCAAAGGGAGCAGCGCTTATAAGTAACTGCAGATCGTTTGTTTTCCCGTCAACCAACAACTGAAACGTTGCCTTTTTCCTGTGTGTTTGATTTCCTGAAAGGGCCTCAAGCGCTGTGTTGCGAACCCCACAGGTAATACATTCTTCAGCAAACCCACATCCTTTTGGGTTCTTAAATGCATTCACGCATCTTAACGCTTCGCCGCCGCGCTGATCCATTACCTCTGCTCCGGAGATTCCAAAGGTCTGTTCCAACACGTTGTTCACCGCCAAAATTCGTCTGTCACCATCAATGATAAGAACTCCGCAGGGAATCGATTCAAACAGGCTCTTTAGAAACCCTTCCTGATTTAGAAATTCTACAATCGGTTTCATTTTTACAAAGATAGTCACTGTTCAAGGGTTTGGGGTTCAAAGTTCAATTCCTAAGGTAATTAACCGTGAACTTCCGAACCGTAACTGGTTATCAACAATAATAATTTATTGATAACCGTTTGTTTCTCCAAATAAGGAACTTAAAGAAGAGTCCACTGTATGTCAAGGGTAAATCAGTTTGATATCCATATCATCCCTGATTCCCAGGCGCGTCAGAACAAAATCATATTTTACAGGATCATCAGGAACAAGTTGTTTAAAGCAGGATGTTATTTCAAGAGCTGTATTCATGTTCGCCTGTTTTTTTGCGGTAAGACCCAACTTCAGACTTATTTTATGCATGTGAGTATCAAGCGGAATAACCAGTTTTGACAAAGGTACATTCTTCCATCCTCCGGGATCAACTCTGTCTTTTCTGACCATCCATCTTAGAAAAAGATTCATTCTCTTACAGGCGCTTCCCTTTTCAGGCAAAGCCACAAGATGTCCGGGTTTGCTTTTCCCAGCAGTAAGCTGCCCTGTAAAAAAAATCATCGCCGGGATGACCGTATCATCATCCGGCGACATACCATGGGAAAAACATTTATTCAAAGAACCAAACCGGGCTATCACACTTTTTATTCCCCAAAACAACCCTGCAAGATGATCTCCGGTAGCAAATCTATGAGTAAAGCCTTCAAATGCTTTGCAAATAGATCTATAGCTCAATTTCTTTATAAAAACATAAGGAGACGGATTCATCATATCGAGCACAAATGAAACGCTCTTCAGTATTTGTTTCACCCTGCCGTATGCCAGTGAAGATGCTATCAAGCCCACGATTTCACGGTCTCTTATTTCTTTATATAAATATAAAAATTCAAGGGGGTCAGGATGAACATACCCGCGTCTGTTATACTGATTGTACAGGTTATCGATTTTCTTCTTTAGCATTTCAGGTGTTATATTGATTTTTACTTTTTTATACAGTAGTTACCGCTCAACACCTTAAATTGAATCCGGGTCAACTTAAATTTTAATCATTTTATATTTTAAATAAAAAATATACAATGCCGCTCATTTATTATCAACCATCAAACAACGTAACTTCTCAATAAGTTCTGGTGTATTAAATGATCATATTGACCCGAATCCATAATTTATTGAGATGTTACCAAACAACCTCTTAAATAATCTTAGATAAATGACGAAAAGAAAAAACAAAGTAAGCCCGCATGGGCTCCGGTGGCCTGATCTTATATGCGGAACCCTGATAAAAAGATATCATCGTTTTCTTGCTGATGTAAAGCTTACAAGCGGCGAAGTGGTAACAGCCCACTGCCCTAATTCAGGAACCATGAAAGAGTGCTCACAGCCGGGCCGACCGGTATATCTTTCGTTTCATGACAATCCCAAAAGGAAATTAAAATACACCTGGGAGATGATTAAAATGCCCACGTCCCTTGTAGGAGTCAATACCATGGTTCCCAACAGGCTCGTAAAAAAATCGATCGAGGAGGGACGAGTCAGGCAGTTAAGGGGCTATAAAAATATAAAATCTGAAGTTAAAGTGCCGGGCGGCTCCCGTCTTGATCTTTTGCTTACAAAAGAAGAAAATGAAAACTGCTTTGTGGAGATAAAAAACTGCACTCTGGTTAAAGACGGCATTGCATACTTTCCGGACGCGGTGACCGCCCGTGGCCGGAAACATCTGGTGGAACTTCAAAAACTCGTTTTAAAAGGAAACCGCTGTGCAGCATTCTTTCTTGTACAAAGGATGGATGCAAAAGCATTCACTACGGCCGACCATATAGACCCGGCATACGGAAAAGAGTTCAGAAAGGCAAAAAACAGCGGAGTTGAAGTGATTGTTTATGATGTTGTTATGGATCTTAATAAAATCATCTTGGGTAAAAAGATTCCGCTTTGGTGATTGAAAAATACTGATTGACATATTTCAACGGTTCTGTACAAATAATTTTCTTTTTAGAGGATACGCTTAATAAATCTGAGGATAAAAAATGGGGGAAACAGATGAAGGAAAATAGAATTTATAATTTTAACGCCGGGCCTGCCGCCCTTCCCATTGAAGTTCTTGAAGAAATCAAGGATTCATTTTTAAACTTCGGCGGTTCCGGTATGTCGATAACCGAAATAAGCCACCGATCCAAGTGGTTTGACGACGTCATAAACGATGCCGTTGAAAGAACCCGGCGTCTGTTGGGCCTGGATGATAACTTCCATGTGCTTTTTATCCAGGGCGGTGCAAGTTTGCAATTTTGCATGATCCCCATGAATCTGCTCGGCAAAGGTGATTTGGCCGATTATGTCAATACCGGCACCTGGTCCACAAAAGCCATAAAGGAAGCCGAAATACAGGGTAAAACCATCAAGGTTGTGGCATCTTCGGAAGATAAAAATTTTTCATATATTCCGAAAAATATTACGTTCAGCAGCGATGCGGTTTACACTCATATCACATCCAATAACACGATAAAAGGGACCCAGTGGGCATCCTTTCCGGATACAAACAGTGTGCCGCTTATCGCCGATATGTCGTCGGATATAATGTGCAGACCATTTGATGTGGATAAGTTCGGTCTTATTTATGCCGGGGCTCAAAAAAATATCGGTCCTGCCGGGGTGTGCATGGTGATTATTCGGGAGGATATGCTCAACAGGGTGCCGGATACCCTGCCGTCAATGCTCAAATATACAACCTATTCATCCAAAAACTCAATGTTTAATACCCCGCCGTGTTTCACGATTTATGCCATTCAACTGGTAATGAAATGGCTTGAAGAGACCATTGGCGGACTTGAAAAAATGGCGGAAATCAATCGAAAAAAGGTTCGTATTCTTTACGAAGCAATAGATTCGGGAGATTTTTATAAAGGCACGGCCCAACCTGACAGCCGTTCGATGATGAATGTAACCTTCCGACTCCCGGACGAAGCGCTTGAAAAACGGTTCGTCGAGCAAGCTCTGGAAAACGGTTTCGGCGGCCTTAAAGGCCATCGGTCTGTGGGAGGGTGCCGGGCGTCGATCTACAACGCCACAACGGTAACGGCAGTGGAAGCCCTTGTCGATTTTATGAAGATCTTTGAGCAGAAAAACGGATAATTTTATTTCTGAAGGAACATATTTTAGACAATTACTCTATCCGCACATCTCAAAAAGTGCCGCGGCCGGCCAGAAGCGCCGCGATTCCCCCGCCCATTACCCCATAATCTCTAAGTTATTTTTTGCGCCGGAAGGACTGTGGAAGGTTCACTGAAAAAGATGAACATCGAACATCCAACGTTCAACATCGAATGTTGAATGAAAGACAAAAACAAGGGCAAGAATTTCATTAATAGAACTTAGGGGCTTCGCCCCAATTGGAAGAATGGAATGATGGAGTAATAGCCCCGGTGAAATAGAAAAAAAGTTTCACGGGGTAAAAATGATGGAATGCCGATGGCACAAAGAGGTTGCCATTAAAAGATTATTGATTTTATATAGTTGTAGCAATTGTGAAACGTTTATTAAGATTTTTGTTACGAGTATCAAAACGGCTGAAAAGAAATAGAAATAGCTGTTGAATGTTTGGTATTGGATGTTTGTTTTTCATTCGATTTTAGAATAATTTGAGGAGCGGAGCGACATCATTATTCGACATTCGACGTTCAATGTTCGATGTTGGACGTTCATCTTTCAAAATAAACCTGTACGGCATAAATATAACCAGTGAATAACATTGTATCAGGTTTTTAGAAAGGGCAGCATCATGGCAAAGGAAAATGACGTTGTACTGATATATCTTGAAGATCAACCCATATCATTCGCCAGAATAGAAGAGATTTCTCCGGATGTTAAAAAGGACTGGTACCATGTCAAAATACTTATGCTTCAGATGCCCCTTCAGGTGGCAACCTGGATCCTTCGGGATATTTATATCCAGGGCCAGGAGTTTACCATGGGCGGCAAGAGAGTACGTCTGGAGCCGGTAGTTTGTCCCAAAGAGCCTGATCCTTCCGGAGAAAAACAAAAAAAATCTGAAACACCGGGTGCCGGAAAGGTTATATCATTAGCAGGTCTGAAGAAAAAATAAAAATAAGATTTTTTTATGAAACCATCAACTCAAATCGTTATTTCTGCCTCCAGGCGGACCGATATCCCGGCATTTTACATGGATTGGTTCATAAATCAGATTGATAAGGGTTTTTTTGAGGTTATTAATCCATATAACCGGCAAAAGTCCAGGATAGCAGCCACCCCCGACAACGTTCACACCCTTGTGTTCTGGTCAAAAAATTTTGCTCCCTTCATCAAGGGTGGAT
>JBARSG010000587.1:0-2694 GCA_049644625.1 Desulfobacterales bacterium
TTATATAGCTATGCGCCTGGTATTCACCGGCCTCATACCCTGACCCCCTGCGAGGGTCTCCAGAGCTTCCGTATCCAACACTTCCATTAAATGACTGATTCGAGTTAAGCGTTTGCGCCTCTAAAGGAACTGCATTGTTTGGGAAGAAAAGGGGGCTTCCCGCCGTGATGTTGTTGTTGCGGCGATACCCAGGAGCGTCAACAGCATCAGGAGAACCACGGCTAAAACAGTTATAGATCCTTTTTCATTTTCCGGCATATATTTTTCTTTCATAAGTTTTTCCTATCTGTTTATCTCCATCCACACTCATTATTTTATTCAGTGAAACTTTTTTTAAATTGAAAACCTGGTCCTTTGCGCCAGGATTTTTATTCATCATTTTTACCCCGTGAAACTTTTTTCTATTTCACTGGGGCGATGTTGGACGTTCGATGTTCGATGTTCATCTTTTCCAGTAAACATTCCATAGTCCTTCCGGCGCAAAAAATAACTTAGCGCTTATGGGGCAAACCCCCTAAGACATACTTGGTTTAACATAGCTAACCCGGGTTGTTTTTCCTCGTCCGGTGACCGCCACAGTTATTAACTTGGTGCCGGGAATCGGGGTGTTGTTGGTGACCGTCCAGGATATGGTATAATAACCGTCAGAAGTTGTTTCTTGATGCGATTCGCCTTCCGAGTCCGTACCTGAAGGAGGATCTCCCAGGTCCTCTAGCAGATGATCAGAGTACGGCAGGACCATGAGTTCTTCGAGCTTGTCCTGGGCCCAGGTTATACGTGTTGTAATTTGACCGGCCGTGGAATTCACCCTGATGGCAGAGGTCTGCATGGCGGCGACAGCAAGCAGACCAACGGCAAAAATAGTAATGGCGATCAATACTTCTATAAGGGTGAACCCCTGGTCTTTTTGTGACTTTTTGATCGCAGTATTTTTTGTGTATGCGGCACCCTGTTTCATGTCATCATCCTATCCGCTTAATTTAGGCCTAAGTTCCGGCAGTTGATAAAGGCTGTTAACCGTTTGCGGCTAAAGTTATCATTTTGCGCGCCTAAAATCGGCTCATCTCGCTGATTATAGTAAACCATGTTGTTTGGAGAAGCCCTCAAACTCCTGCCCGTCCGGGCCACAATGGTTATCTCCACCGATCTGATATCGGCAAGCGTTGTAGTGGTACTGCCGTTTGCGTCAAGATAAACAAAATTGAGGGCATCGATGTTCTCGGCTACGATCTGATTCCCGCCGCCTGTATTTCTTACCAGATTACCGTCGCTCAGAGAATAGGTTATGTCTTCATTAGGATCATCGATAGCCCCATCCGGGTCACTACCGGTTGAATTACCCCTGATATCTTCCTTAAAATGGATGGAAGTTGCGCTTGCCGCAAAAAATCCGGCATCGGCAGTCCCTTGAGGATCACATCCTGCCATTCGAATCTCTCTTTGCATATGGAACATTGCAGCCCTGATATTCTGCTGCATGGCAGCAACCTCTTCCTGTATCTGATATGATTTAAACTGGTTCAAAAAAGTCGAATATATCGCTCCAAGAGCAAGCAAGGATACGGCCATGCCAACCAGAAGCTCGACCAGGGTAAACCCTTGCGTGTTCAAACTTTTTTTTCTCTTTACTTTCATACAATCTTTCCTTAATTTTCCCAGTTAGCACTGTTCCATCGTCGTAAAACGATAAGGCCGTTGGTCCTTTTGCCAATACCGTAACTGGTGGCAGCGCTCGAATTTTCCAAATAAACATAGCCTGCGTTACCGGTTCCTCTTGAGTTCATGACCGCCACGTTATTGGTAAACGTAATTTCGTCTCCAAAGACGCTGCCAATGGGTGTGGCATTTCCATGACCATAACACACGCCGCTTCCGTAATTATTCAGAAGAACGGTTTTTACGACGATATTATCTGTACCGCCCCAGCTATTATCAGGCCCCTGACCGGAACATACCTGATATTGATCTGATGCGTTATTAAAAACAATCGCCCAATCAGCATTGTTTTTTATCGCGGCCAGCTTTGCAAGCTGCATGTTTGAATAAAGATCACGGGCCGCACTTCTCAAGCGATATTTCGGGAGCCAGCTTAAAAAATTAGGCACACCCACGGCAGTCAATATACCCAATACAACGATAACTATGATAAGCTCTATCACCGTGAATCCGGATCTTTTTCGCATGCTGGCAACTCCTGATTTTAATAATTATACAAATTCCATGCCACAACGTTTGTTTATTAAAAATTTATTAAAAAGTATTTTAAAAAATAGAATTTGTACAAAACAGATTTATGATTATATGTATATGATTTAATTAATAATAATCTATATATTTATCGGCCGGATGGCAATGTTGAAGATTTTAGAATTGAAAAACTCAGTGTTGAAATGCAATATAATTGTTAGAAAAACTATAAAAATTATTTATATTACTATAAAATCTTTTTATAGCTGCACTCTGTTACTGACATATTTTGTCGCATTTTTAAACATTTGTATGCCCACGGTGGGGCTGGACTCTACTTTGCTTTGCCGGTGTTTTTTCTTTTCCTTGATTCGTGTCCAATCGGGATGATTGGTCCAGTGGTTAAAGGCTTCGGGATGGGGCATCAAACCGAAAATCCGGCCGCTGGGGTCACATATCCCGGCGATATCATGGACCGATCCATTGGGGTTGAAAGGAAACCTCAAG
>JBARSG010000588.1:0-2757 GCA_049644625.1 Desulfobacterales bacterium
GAGATCGGAGAGGGAAAATGGAAAAAACTTTTGATATTCAAAAAATTATGAACTTATTACCTCACCGGTATCCGTTCATCATGATTGATCGCATACTTGAACTGGTTCCCGGCGAGAAGGTGGTCGCTCTTAAAAATGTAACCATTAACGAACCTTTCTTCCAGGGGCATTTCCCGGGGAGTCCGATTATGCCCGGCGTACTTATGATCGAAGCAATGGGCCAGGCCGGTGCTGTGCTTGCGGCTGAATCACTGTCCGGAGAAGAACGTGGTTCACTGATATATTTTATGGGCATGAACAAGGTCAAATTCCGAAAACCGGTTGTCCCTGGCGATCAGATTATATTTGAGATAAAATTTTTGAAACAGCGGGCCAAAGTGTTCAAGATGTCCGGAATGGCCTTTGTTGATGAAAAAGTGGTGGCTGAAGCTGAACTGATGGCTTCTTTTGGAGAAAAATAATGATACATGCAACGGCGATTATAGATTCAAAGGCCGAGTTGGATTCTAACGTTGAGGTCGGGCCATATTCCATTATCAGGCAAAATGTGTCTATCGGAGCCGGAACCGTTATCGGTTCCCATGTGATTATTGAACCTTATGTTACCATCGGCCATGATTGTCATATATTTCAGCATGCCGCCATAGGGGCTACCCCCCAGTCGTTGAAATTTAAGGGTGAAAAGACCGATGTTAAGATCGGACGCGGCACAATTATACGAGAATTTGTCACGGTTCACAGGGGAACGGAATTCGGCGGAGGACTCACTGAAGTTGGTGAAGAGAACTTTTTAATGGCCTATACCCATATAGCCCATGATTGCATCACCGGAAAAAAAGTCATTTTTGCAAACAACGCAACACTTGCCGGACATATTGTTGTCGGTGATAATGCCACCATCGGCGGACTGGTGGCAATACACCAGTTTGTCAGGATCGGTGATTATGCATACGTGGGCGGAAAATCAGCGGTAGTAAAAGACATTCCACCCTATGTTATTGCATCTGGCGACAGGGCAAAACTGCATGGCTTAAACAGTGTTGGGTTGAAACGCCACGGGTTTTCACAAGAGACATTATCTTTATTAAAAAAAGCTTACCGGATTATTTTCCGAATTGGGATTACTTTAAATGAGGCCATAGAAAGAGTCAAAGCGGAGGTGGAACAGGCTCCCGAGGTGGTCAACCTGATCGATTTTATAAAATCTTCCCGGCGCGGGATTACCAGATGACTCATGACAAATGAATGCGATGCGGATAGGACTTATTGCGGGGGGCGGCCAGTTCCCCATCATTTTTTCAAAAGCGGCAAAATCCAAAGGATTTGTCATCTATGCAGTTGCTTATAATAATGAGACGGATCCCGGCCTGAAAGAGCATGTTGATACTATTGAATGGATCCATCTCGGGCAGATCAAGCGTATTATAAATTTTTTTAAAAAAAACGCAGTAAGCCAGGCGGTTATGATGGGGGCGATAACAAAGACGAGAATGTTTTCGGATGTAAGGCCCGACATCAAAGCCATTTCCCTTATTGCCGGTATGCGCCATACCCATGATGACGGGTTGCTAAGGGGTTTTGTCGCACTTCTCGAAAAAGAAGGTATTGAAATAAAGCCCTCAACATTTCTGCTGCCGGATCTTCTGGCGCAAAAAGGCTGCTGGACAAAACGGAGGCCGACCCGGTCCGAGAAGAATGATATCGAACTCGGCTGGAGAGTGGCAAAGGAGATTGGGCGCCTTGATATCGGCCAGTGTGTGGTGGTGGGAGGCGGATCTGTTCTGGCAGTGGAGGCTATTGATGGAACCGACGCTACCATAATGCGGGGCGGAAGACTTGGCAAAGGTACTGCGGTTGTGGTTAAGGTCTGCAAACCCGAACAGGACATACGATTTGACATCCCTGCAATCGGTGTTCGAACAATTAAGACCATGCATGAAGCAGGAGCAGGGGTGCTCGTTGTTGAAGCCGGAAAGGCCATTGTTTTTGACCGGAAAGAGATGATCCACATGGCGGACGAGTATGGTATTGCCGTGGTTGCTATGGAAAAGTAAAGGTTATGAAGAAATTGCGTGTGGGTGTTGTGGGTGCGGGGTATCTTGGGAGATTCCATGTTGAAAAGTATGCCCGAATGGATGACGTTGAACTTGTCGGCGTTGTCGATATCGACAAATCCCAGGCCGAGGAGGTTGCCGGAAGGTTTAATACAAAGGCATATCCACACCATCAATACCTTTTTGGAAAAGTCGATGCGGTCAGTGTCGTTGTCCCCACACCGGCTCATTTTTCTGTTGCTAAGGATTTTTTGGAAAACAATATCGATGTTTTGATAGAAAAGCCCGTGTCAGAAACCACTGAACAGGCCAACGAGCTCATTGATTTTGCAAAGTCGAGAAGTCTTATTATCCAGGTTGGGCATCTTGAACGATTTAATCCGGCGGTTGTGGCCCTGCAGGATATTATTAAAAAGCCGATGTTCATTGAGTCGCATCGATTGAGTATTTACAAGGACCGGTGTACGGATGTGAGTGTTGTACTCGATCTTATGATTCATGACATTGATATTATACTTAACTTTGTCAGGTCTGAAATCGTCAATATCCATGCGGCTGGTATTCCTGTAATTTCCGGACATGTTGATATTGCCAATGCGCGTCTTGAGTTTAGAAGCGGATGTATCGCCAATGTTACCGCCAGTCGAATATCGACCAAAAATGAAAGGAAGATCAGACTGTTTCAAAAAGATGCCTATATATC
>JBARSG010000589.1:0-2116 GCA_049644625.1 Desulfobacterales bacterium
CTGATTTCAGGATGCCATCTGGAGTTCATTCCAGCAGAATAGTTAAAACAGGTTGAATGGCTTGTAATTATTACTTTTAAACCCATTTTGTCATGTTATTTATGCAACTATAGGGTAGACCCCGACAGGGGATTTCACCGGGGTAGCTCCGGAAGATGGTACTGGGGCGGTTAAATTAAAATTGACTTTTATAAATTTATAAGTATATTATATTAAATTGTTTAAAAGTTTAATTGTCAAATTGTTTAAAAGGAGTTTTTATGCCTGCTATAATGAAAATAAGCCCGCAGAGGCAAGTTCGAATTCCTAAAAGGATCATGCAAATGCTTAATATTGAAACCGGTGACTTTGTCGAAGTCGAAATAGAACAAAATCAAATAGTGTTAAAGCCTAGAAAATTAATTGATCCTTCACAGGGGTGGTATTGGACAAAAGAGTGGCAAAATATGGAAGCTGAAGTTGATAAAGAGATCGAAAAAAAAGAATTATCTCAAAAGTTTCAGACGCCAGAAGAAGGCATTAAATGGTTGAAAGAATAGAGAGTTTTCAATTTAGCAAAAGATTTAAAAAGGAATTTAAGAAACTTCCACAAAACATTCAAAAATCTTTTAATGAAAAGCTATCCCTATTTTTGCAGAATATGCTTCATCCCTCACTCAGAGTAAAGCGTATTCAAGGAACAAAAGATAGATGGGAAGGTTCTGTAACCATGAAATATCGTTTTACCTTCGAACTTATTGAAGATACAATAATTTTTCGCGCAATCGGAACCCACGATATATTGAGCAAATAATTTTACCTTAAAATTATTTAAATAATCCTCTAAATCCTGCCCAGCCCATCCCGGAAGAATGGGCTTCGCATTCCACAGGGCAAGCGGGGAAGAAACAGAGAAAACTCAATTGCCTTCGGTAAAGTTTTATTTCCTCATTTAAATTTGAACTGCAATAGCGAGTCCATTCCCCGCGGCTTGCTGCGGGGATAGGAATTTTAGCATTTCGCCAAATAAAGCGGCATCGCCGCCCGCCCGCTTCGCAAGCCTGCCCGCTTGCCAAGAGCTCGCGAGGCAGACGGGCGATAGCGTTGCGGGCAGGCGTTTCATAAAATCGTTAAACGATTTTATTTCTTCTATAAAATGAAAACAGGTTAGTATGTTGTGATTTGATTTATGAAAAATTATAATTGGGGAGGCTAATTTATGAGAACGGTTTCCACAGAGGTGCCAGAGCAGCTTTATAAAAAGGCCGAAGCTTTGGTTAAAGAGGGCTGGTTTCGAGACCAGGATTGCAGAAGAAAATGAGTATGAGTGTCCTCTAATATGTTCACCAGAGGAACTTGAAGGAGTGTAATCATGCAAAAATCTACAATTGTTGAAGAAATCAGAAACATTCGCGAAGCGCATGCAGCAAAATTCAATTATGATTTGAAAGCTATTTGCGCCGATCTGAAAAAAAAGGAAAAGGAATGTGGACACCCCGTTGTTTCTTTACCTGCGAAACGTCGTCTCAAAGCAACCGGAAGCTAATCAATCAGTTAACCTTATTTACATGATCGGTTGGAATTATCCTTGTCTTTCTTAATTTCCAGACGAAACTAAGAAAAAAATATATCCTAATAATCCTGAAAATCCTGTCTGATAAATAAAAAACAAGAATTCTCAAGTGCTTATACATCTCATTGCTGCAGCCAGGCCTCCAAGCTTCCTGGCATCCAAGCGTACTATGCTTCAAATAATTAATCCAATAGAACACCCCAACTGGGACAACCTGCTCCTCACCAACGATAACTACTCCTTCTTCCACACTTCCGGATGGGCAAAGGTTATTTCTGAAACGTACAACTATCAACCGCTTTATTTTACCGAAATCGACAATGGTAAGTTAAATTCATTAATACCGATCATGGCAATCAACAGCCCTTTAACAGGACAAAGAGGAGTAGCACTACCGTTTACCGACTATTGTCCTGTAAGGGCTTCTGACAAAAATCATTTCCAGGAACTTTTTGTGAAAATCATTGAATATGGAAAAAAAGCTAAATGGAATACCATAGAGATTAGAGGTGGTAAAGAATTCTTACGGGACAAAATTCCTTCTGAAACTTACTTAACTCACAG
>JBARSG010000590.1:0-2946 GCA_049644625.1 Desulfobacterales bacterium
TGTCTTTATTCGATATTATTAGTGGAATTGAAAACCCCTTGTCAGGCGTTGCTTTATCCAGAATTTTGAGTCTTATCTGTCCGCTCACAAAAGGCATAACTACGAGTGTGCCTTTTGGAATCATTGAACTCCTTTTTGATGGCTCAATAAGTTTATCTAAAGGTATTTTGATATTCTTCCTAAAACTCTTATCGAGCGAACTCTTATATTCTTTTAATGCCTTTTCCATTTCAAATGCCATCGACTTATTATTGCGAGCGACTGCTAATCAGCCGCGGGTGTTCCGTGTTCCGGGACGTACATTAGTTTATAAGTTCCTCTCAATCTGATGGTGAATAAGTGTTTTGTTTTATACTGTTAATCTACCTATTGATCTTTGAATAACGAACACCAAACCATGTGGAAAAATACAACTTATAAACTAATGTCCGTCTCCTATCCTACCGTGGTTATCTCTAATTTCGTATAGCTCTCCATGAACACTTCTCATAATTCATCAACCCTTAACGGGAGCGAGATGAGCTGTCCCCCCCAACTTGGGAAAATGATGACAATCCTTTCACGGTATGGTTCTTAATGGGTTTGTGCGACACGAATAATTTAATTCTTGGGGAAAAATGCCGTTACATGCAATGAAAAATGATATTATAGATAGACACCTGCATTGTCAGGTCAGGAAATAACAATACAATGTTAAATTGCAGATGGTAGAATCTTAAAAATTGAGTGTATTTATTGCCCATCCATAAATTTATAATGAGCACAAATTAAGTTTCCAATGTAGAAATGAGCAATTTTTCGTAAAGTCAAGGAAATCAAGGAATTACGCGGAGGCGTACAAGTGGTACGCCGCACAAGTGATTCCGCAGATTGACACAGAGATTGCGGAAAAGGGCCATTTCTGGATGGAAACTATTTAGCTTATTACGCCCAACCCATGGCTATGTCAAGGGAAATTAGGATCAGAGAACAGAAGTCGGAGGTCGGAGGTCAGAGGTCAGGGTGAAACGCTTAGAACATAAAAAGGATTCGAGGAGTCTATGATCGGGGGCCAGAGGTCAGGGGTCAGGGGTCGGGGATCAGAGAGCAGAGGCAGGTGTCGGAGGTCAGGGTGAAATGCTAAAAAATTATCTCACCACTAACTTTTTTACTTGACTCATTCTAGATTCTAGAATATAGAATGAGTCATGAATTTATTACCCCAAGACATACTGATCATGATAAAGTTGGCCCTGTCGACCTCTCAAGATTGGTCGTATAACACGATAGCCTATGAGCTGGGTATGAGTCCATCCATGGCTTTCAGTGGGGTAAAGCGTGCCTCCCAGGCCCGCCTTTTCGATCCCAACCGCAGACGGCCTCTGCGAAAAGCCTTGGAAGAGTTTTTGATCCACGGGGTGAAATACTCGTTTCCACCTGACATTGGGAGCATGACCCGGGGTATCGCAACCGCTTTTGCTTCTCCGGCATTACGTAATCATTTCGCATACGATTCGGAGGATATCTACGTCTGGCCCCACCCCAAAGGCCACGAAAGAGGGATTAGTTTTTCACCGCTTTACAAATCCATACCGGAGGTTGCCATGAAAGACGAAAAATTATATGCAGCCTTGGGTTTGGTTGATGCTCTTCGTTTGGGTAGAGCCAGGGAAATCAAGCTTGCCGAGAAGCTGCTGGTCGACATGTTGAAACATAATGCGTAGACACTACCAGAATATCGAAAGGATCATTGCTGTTGCACGCCAGTTAGAAGACCTGTTGCAAAACGTGGTGTTTGCTGGCGGTGCTGTTACCGAGCTGCTGATCACGGATCCTGCTTTTCCAGCTGTCCGCCCTACCATCGATATCGATGTTATCGTTGAAGTCATCAGCCTCATCGACTATTACAGGCTCCAGCGGCGTCTCCGCGAAAAAGGCTTTCGAGAATCTATGGAGGACGAAGTCATCTGTCGTTGGAAGTTTAGGGAAATATTAGTCGATTTTATGCCCACCGACGAACGAATTCTTGGTTTCTCCAACCGATGGTATGCTGATGCTTTCCATAATGCCCAGAATTTTTCTGTCCAAGGTCTGACGCTTAAGCTCATCAGAGCCCCTTATTTTCTTGGCACCAAACTTGAGGCATTCCACGGCAGAGGAAAGAGCGATTACATGGTTAGCCATGACATGGAGGATTTTATTGCCGTGTTAGATGGCCGTTTGGAAATCGTTGAGGAAATTTTGGTATCCCATGAGAAGATCAAGAACTGCCTCGTTGATCATTGCAAGCAGCTGCTTGAAAATGATGAATTCCTTGACGCCCTGCCGGCCCACCTTCCTCCGGATCAGGCAAGCCAACAACGGGTATCGATTATTGAGGACCGGATGAGATTGATCGCCGAAATAAAATAGCGAAAAGCGGACACCACTTAAAGAAACTTGGGAAACGGGGTAACAGTTTAGTCCTCTTTCTGAAATTAAATTTTAAATGGCAGCAGCCACCGCTTCCTGGGCAAAATCGATAAATCCCTGGGGAAAGGTTCCAAGATAAAGAATGATCACGATGAAAAAAATTCCCAGAAGGGTTGTGGAAAACCTCAGGCTGATTTTCGGCATTGGGGATTCTATGCTGGTATACGCCGCCCTGACCATCTTCAAATAGTAAAAGACCGCAATACCGGTATTGATGACCGCCAGAATGACCAGCGCGGACAAGACCAACCCCATCCATTGCAGTCGGGCCTGATTTGGTTTTGCCAATGAGACGAAAAAAAAGACCAGAATCATGAATGTTAATGCCAGTTCAGGTAGAAACAGTATCATAGGTATAAATCCATTAAAACATCATAATAATGATTCGTTATAATGTAATAATTTTACAGTGATAGCGTCAGGCAGCAAAAACAAAGACTGATAATTATTTTAAATTTTCAGGTCCTTGTTTTGACTGTAGCCTTGTCAAAAGAC
>JBARSG010000591.1:0-4247 GCA_049644625.1 Desulfobacterales bacterium
CGTTATGATCGTCCCGGTGGAATACGCTCCACTCCTCATTAACATGAATTTCACAGGATAAATTGAGAGCGTTTGGAGCGTGGATTAGAGAGCCCCACAGTTAAATCGTCAATCTTGATGGAATTAACGGGGTAAACATAACGCAGAGCGCATGGAGTAGAGCGTAAAACGTTATTTGTTAATCGTTATTCGTTAATAAGTTTCTATACTTCCATTAAATTCGGATGGTTTTCATGAAGCCACTCTTCAATCTCTTGGCGAAGACGGCTGGCAAGGTTCACCATCTCCTTAGCTTCCTGATCGGATATAATGCCGGCATGATCATAACCACTAATATTCCTTTTCTTTCTAAATTGATCGAACAAGGCAATCAATTCGGTATCAGCCTGGATAGTATGAGCAAGAGATTGAATGACTCTGTAATGATGAGCTTCTCGAACAGCACGATAGCCTGAAGCGACAAGGGCAGCCGTCGTTGTCTGCAGAGCGGTGTTATAGGCTATACCCTATAGTTGCATAAATAACATGGCAAAATGAGTTTAATGACTATAATGATCAGCATTTCCAGACTCTTTCCTTGCTTTGATGGAATTGACCACAAGTGACATTATGAAAATAGTGAAAACAGCCATGTTATTTACCCAATGGGAAAGCCGAGGATGCCGCATCTCCAGTGTTGACAAAGGTTCGCAGTAAATTATTACGGCTTCACCCTTGGCGCCTTGGATCTGCAGCATCTTCGACTTTTGCAACAAGGGTATATTCAACTGCCAGTCCGGACTTAGCCCGGATGTTTTGCAATCTGTAAGATCACGATCTGCTACTCCAAGCAAGGCTGTGATTTCTTGCGAGCTCGTGCGATGTTCTGTCAACCAGCCATTATTCAACCAGTTTTGCAAGCTCATAATCATCTCCAATCAGAAAGAATTTAGAGCCTTCCAGAGCCCTTTTCAGGAAATGATGATCTGCCGCCAATTTAGACTGGAATTCTTCAGGAGGGTAAATAAGAGGATTGACTTCCCGATGAATCGTCTCCTGTACACGACCTAATGCTGAAACAACTTCGGCAAATGTTACATCACCTATTACCATAACGTCTACATCACTACTTGAGCGCTCACCTCCGCGTACCAGGGAACCGAATAAAAATGCCACACGAATACGATCTGCCAGAGGAAATAGGGCTGCTCTGAGCACGTCGCCAACACCAACCGTTTTGATTACCAGGTTTTTCAACTCGTCATAAACCGGGCACTCCGAATTGGCTTGGTAATAAACTTGCCGCCCACGTGCTGTTCGCCTGATAATACCGGCCTCGGAAAGCTTCTTTAATTCCCTTTGCACAGCACCCAAGCCAACTCCGGCTGTGCGAGCGATCTGACGCAGATAGAAGGATTCATCAGAATGGGTGTATAATAAGGCCAATACCGCTCGCCGTGTCTTTCCAAAAAGCGTAGCAGATAAACTGTCAATAATAGATGCTGTACTCATATCGGATGCGATTGTACCCTTTTTGATTACAAATTACAACTTTTTTTCACAATTTTGAGGAAGGTTTGTTGGGTTAATGGGCGATTACAAACACAGCTCCGCTTTCTCGATTACACCGTTAAGTTCATCATAACATATTTATTTTACTATATATTATTCAAATTATTTTAAAAAATTTAAAGACTACCAAAGCGACAATAATTTCTCCCGGGGAATACCCGTGACCTTCGCCATGGTTTTCATATCCGCAGGATTGCCGTCAATCACCAGGACAATGTCATAGCTTTCGAATTCATATGCCTTGAGTTCTTCCCACGTTTTGCAAAAACCGACAACAGTTAACTGCAATGCATATTCGTTTATGACTCTATCAACAAACTCCTTAACGATTTCCGGTCCGGCAAAAACAATTTTTTGCTTGCCCTTGCGTTCAATTACGGCAAGTCTTTGTGCTATCTTCTGTTGCAGTTGGCTGTATTCTTTTAATTTAGAAACAACAAATCGAGCGGCCAGTCTTGATTTGGCCTCGAGCCCCTTTGGTGTCAACATGTATGCATAACTCTTTTTATTGGAGCTTTTTTGGAAGTTATCGATCTTTACAAGGCCCTTTTTCAGAAGTCCCTTGAGGACGTAATTGACATGCCCAAGGCTTATGCCGGATTTTTCGGAAAGTTGTCTTTGGGTGGTAATCTCGTAGCTGTCCAATGCATCAAGCACATGGAAGCCTTTTGTTGAAAGTCCCATAGCGTTTATTGTAGATTGATCGAGTTACAATATTTTATATAATTTCATCGTGTTCGCATTCGAACACTCCTATTGCAGACATCGTTATTTGTCAACGAATTAAATGCTTCATAAAATCGTGTCACGATTTTATATAACGCGACGATGTCGCTCATGGAGTGAAAGATCTACCTGTCGATAGCTTGGCGGCTAAAATTTCTATCTTAATTTAAATTCTTCCCACACTGTCCCGTATAGCGAGATTTTCACTGCGTTACAACAAACAGCGAAGAATTCAAATTTAATGGGTGTTGATGATTAAAATTTAGGTGTCCATCGGGTGCTAGTTATAACATGCTGTTTTTTACCCTGATTTTTATCGGTTATGGGGGGAATAACAGGGGGAATGAGATTTTATAACAAATAAAAAAGGACTTGGAAAATGATTCAAGTCCTTGATATTCTTTATGGTAGCGGGGGCCGGAATATGTCAATGAAAATGAGACACGCGTGTTAATAAATTAGACTCTAAATCATCAGTAGCGGGTTTGTTAATCCAGGCCGCCACTGGAAGCGATTTTGGAACCGGCACCTTGCCTTTAAACCGGCTCGGTAACTCCGGGACGATGGTGAAATATTGATATTTACTTTTTAGTTGCTTGATGCCGGTTGCTCGCTGGCGGTTGCAAAATAAACTGGATACTTGTTACTGGTTCATTGATCCTGGATGTCTCGATTGAAGATTGTCGCCCTGGTTAAATGGTTCTTCGATCCCGGTAAAATGACCATTGCTCTTCACTACTCTAAATCTCACTGCGCACAGCGGGGCAGGCGAGGTAAAAGGGTAAATAGTTTCCTTAATTTTGACCTGCCGGCAGATATGCCCATCGTTCACATCTTGAACATTTTTAAAGGTTTTAGTGAGATTAAACAAGAATCTTTTAATGGCGGCAGTTGGTGGTTTTAGTCAAAGGGATTGGCGATCTGAATATCAACTTTCTCAAAATCATCAATGTTCCGCGTAACCAAGTACAAATTTAGGGCTTTTGCTGTTGCAGCAATAATCGCATCCGGCAACTTTAATCGCCGTTTTCTCCTAATTTCTATCGCCATATCAGCGATTTTTTGATCGATAAAAAGTATCCGAAATACTTCTATCATTTCTCTGATAAATTCTTCCTCTTTAGGATCTCGAAACTGATATCCTAAAACCTCCATATAAGTTATGACCGAGATATAATGCTCATCAAATTGATCTAGAAAAGATAGCGGTACTTCCCGCTTCGAAAGGTAAATGATAATGTTACTGTCGAGAAGAGCACTATTCCCATTCATCTCTAAGTTCCTGCTGCCATTTCCTGACATTCTGAATCATTTCAAAAGGATTTATATCCTGGTTCGTATTAAACAGGTGTTCAAGTTTACTTCGGACATTACCCTTTGAACGTAAAGGACGGATTTTTATTTCTAATTCCATGTCTTTAAATTCATCCGGTATATTTATACATGGTTGAATACTCTGCCCTTTTTTTATCACTGTATACTCTTGCATTATGCAACCTCCAAATTCCTTAACCGATATAGCTCATTAGACTATCTCACGAATTTCGATCTTGGTCAACAACTGAATTGTGTAATTGTGTCGTTGAGGGAACAAACGTCCTATGATTTCATGCGTTTTGCTCAATTAACTCGATCAAATGGAAACTCCGGGACGATGGTGAAATATTGACATTTACTTTTTAGTTGCTTGCTGCTGGTTGCTTGCTGCTGGTTGCTCACCGCTGGTTGCTTGATCATAAATGTTTGGATTGAAGATTGGCTATTGAAAATTGTAACGAAGGGCATCCTTGATTTGGAAATCTTATGAAATCTTTGGTACGTCCATTGCCTTATAAGTTTCCATGAGATAGATGATATTAGGTTATAGGTGATCTGGGATCAATCTTTGGGGACGTTCGTGCACGGCGTGCATAACTTTATGCTGGATACCGGATGTTTCTATTGATGAAGTCCTTTGATTTGTTCATTTT
>JBARSG010000592.1:0-2872 GCA_049644625.1 Desulfobacterales bacterium
GCCACCCGATGTCCCTTTTCCACGAGCAGTGTTCCGAGGCTCTCAATAAACGTACTTTTACCCACACCCGGCACGCCTGTAATTCCAAGGCGTACAGCCTTGCCTGTGTAAGGGAGCAGCAAATCGATAATCGTTCGAGCCAGTTCCTGATGAGAAGAAAGCGAGCTTTCGATCAATGTAATTGTCTTTGCAAGCACACGCCGGTTGCACTCCAGAACGCCCTGGACATAATGTTGAGGATCATCGGATATCATTGTCGTTACCTAACGAAATCGGAACCAAGTATCAAGATAATCTAACCTGCGTCATAAACGAAAGTTTTTAACAATTCACCATCTTCATAAAGAAAAACAGTTGCATCATTTTTTCTGGGTATTAACAGCCAGATTTCTTCTCCCGGCTTCATGAAATCGTCAAAAAGATCGGCTGAAACGCCAAAGCTGTTTAAGCGCACCCTGATGTGTCTTTTTAAAAACCCGTCTTTTAGCCGGTATCTAAAAAGGCTGACCCCTTGGGATTCATTTAAATAGTTATGCCCTTTTTGTACGGGTTTCCTGTTTATGACAAGATTAACAGTACTCCCCTGGGTTACGCAATAGCCGGAGAGCGATTCCTGGGCCACAACGGTATTTAAGGGCTTGCCTTTGTAAAAATGGGTTTTTATCTCTCCTAAAACCAGATCCATACTCTCAATCATAGTAATCGCACTATTGAGAGACAGCCCTATAAGATCGGGCATCTTATAAGCCCGGGGCCTGACCCCCATACTCACAAGCAGATTCACACATTCGCCTCTTGTTATCATGGTTCCTTGAGAAGGAACCTGGGCGATAACCTCGTCTTT
Source organism: Desulfobacterales bacterium (assembly GCA_049644625.1). Taxonomy (GTDB): domain Bacteria; phylum Desulfobacterota; class Desulfobacteria; order Desulfobacterales; family UBA11574; genus S5133MH16. Next base: position 845 of record JBARSG010000592.1, read on the forward strand.
TCTTATAGTATTGCTGTACGTACTCGATATTTCTCCCCTGCGCAAGCTGTTTTCTTCCAGGATAATCCGAGCCTGTCGTACAGAAAGCCTTTTAAGGTTCGGAATCAAAATAGACTTTGCACCTTTTGAAATTATTATTCTGACGTCACGTCCCTTTTTTATTTCCGCTCCCGGTTCCGGTTCCTGGAAAATAACGTTGTTTTCAGGAACGTCGGCGCTATATTCTGATCCTTTAACCTTTGTATTAAGCCCCAAATCGGTTAATAACTCAAGAACATAGACTACATTTTTCCCGGAAAGATCAGGAACCACCACAGTATCTTCGCTCTTTATAATAAGCGTTAGAGTGAGATAAGCACTTGCACCAACGATCAGGACCAACAAAAAAAACAGGGCGCCAAGCTTTAATATTCGTGAAATCACTTTTTCCGTTTCATACAGACTGAAAAAAAACCATCCATGTTGTTAAGATGAGGAAAGGTTTTTAAATATCCGTCACGAGTTACAAGGGAACAGGCATCAAAGGATAATCCTGTCGATTTTTTTTCTATAGCAAACTTAGCATGTTTATTCAAAAAACCTTTTATCACCGATTCATTTTCCTCGGGTTCCGTGCTACAGACGGCATACACCAAAACACCGGACGGCTTGACAAAATGTGCAAGGTTATCCAAAAACAGAGCCTGTCTTTTTTGGCAATATGCCGGGTTTTGCTGTGACGCTCTCCATTTTATATCCGGATTCCTTCTTAAAACACCCAGGCCCGAACAGGGTGCATCCAGAAGAATACGGTCAAACTTTCCAAAGTGTTCCCGATTTAAGGGGGTGGTTAGGTCGTGAATACGGGTTGTCACAATGGAAACGCCAAGTCGATGCATTTCAGATTCTAACCGCATAAGCTTGTTTTCATCTTTGTCCACTGCAACAAGTCTTCCGCTGTTTTTCATTATCTGGGCGATATGCGCGGTTTTCCCGCCCAGGCCTGCACATGCATCTAAAATAGTTTCACCAGACTGAGGATTTAAAAGAAGGGTAACCAGCTGGGCGGCCTCATCCTGGACCTGAAATAGACCATTTTTAAATGCTTCTATATTTGGGATAGATTTTTTTGGGTTAAAAAAAAAGACGCCATCCGGCGCATAATTTGTGATGTCAATCTTTTCGGCATAACCCTCAAGAGCTTTGACCAGTTTTTCTCGGTTTATCCTAAGGGTATTGCAGCGCACGGTTATGGGAGGGATGGTGTTGATTGCATCACAAAGCAGCCCGGTCTCTTTCAATCCGAACCGATCCAGCCATTTTTTAATAAGCCATACCGGGAATGACTTTTTTGTTGCCAATGCTTTTACCGGGTCTTTGTTAACATCAGGAAAAACAACGTCTCCATACTCCCTGACGGCATTTCTCAGGAGACCGTTTACATATCCCACAACCCAGGGCGCAGCAACAGCCTTTGTCATTTCAACCGATGTATTTACCGCGGCGGATACGGGTATTCTGTCTAAATATATTACCTGAAAAAGCCCGAGTCGCAGAATATTCAAAACGTTAGGATTGATTTTATTCAGGCGGGTTTTAGAAAAATAGTCTATGATCCAGTCGAGCCGGCCTCGCCACCTCAGAACCCCGTATACCAGAGCTTGAAGTAAGGCCCGATCCTTTTTTGAAAAAAGAGTCTTTTCCCGGAAAACATCCTCTAAAAGGCTATCCAGAGTGTTGTTCTCTTTATCCAGGGTGTTCAAAATATACAGAGCCGTTTTACGAACTTCATCCGCCATGGGTATAAGACTTTAGGTCCTTGGTTGTAAATTTTCTGCTTTTTCTGGAATATATTTTTACTGGTACAATTTTTTTATCTTAAAATAATTGAAAATTTTCGATTGAAGATTGAATATTTAAGGAATTCCGCCAATTTTAAGACAATAATTTCAATCAAAACAGTGGAGCGACCTGCCCGCTCGTGCCTTGCAATGGCAGGCGGGAGCTCCTTTTACAAATCGTCAATATTCAATCGTCAATATTCAATGC
>JBARSG010000593.1:0-1596 GCA_049644625.1 Desulfobacterales bacterium
GGAAAATTCTACCCTCAGCCTTTGAACGGCCAGGGTATAGTACAGTCGGTAACGATAGCGGCCGGTTTCCCCTTTTGTCTGGGAATAGGAAAGCCATTGGATTTTTCACCCATGAATACAGGTACGTTACGATCGATCAAAAACTTGAGTTGGGCGCTCATATTCCCCAAATGGGTAGGGGGCCAGACGATCAGGTTGTCAACATCCATCTATAAATCGAAATCTGAAATAATGTTGCCTGCTATATCAATAGTTCCGTCTACGCAGTTTTTTCACCAAGTTTTTGAACCTGGGTCAACCAGCTTATTCTTTTACTCTTTTTGGAATGTTTTACCGGTCCGATGGAGCTGATTCTGACCGGTTTGATGCTGCAGAAACCCAGAGTTGATTTTTTCATGGCCTTATGACCCGGTTGCCCGTAGATCAACCGAAAATACCATGGCGGGGTATCCATGGTGACAATGAGCCGCGCGGACTTTCCTTTCAACAGCTTATCCCACCATACGGAGTCATCTCGATATTGAAATCCGAAACCGGGCAGAAACACTCTGTCGATAAACCCCTTTAAAAGCGCCGGCATGGTGCCCCACCAGGTCGGGTATACAAATACCAGGTGATCGGCCCATTTGATTAAATGCTGCGATTCGATTAGTCCCTGTTCAAGTTCAACCCTTTTCTTATATCCAAAGGCCAGGTTTGGATTAAACTCTATCTCTCTGATATTAATTTCTTTAACCTCGGCATTTGCGTCAAAAGCGCCTTTTTTATAAGCCTCTGCCAGCGCATCACAAAAGCTGTTTTTATCCGGATTACCCTGAATGATAAGCACCTTTTTCTTGTGGTTTTGATTCGCCATAATTTAATCTCCTTAATGGTTTTACCGACTGCATGCCTTCGATTTTTCAGTTTAGGGTTATATCCTCACAGGGCGGTCTTGGAGGGTCTTGTATTTGGGGAGGTACTCCTGTGAGCACAGAACAATTCAGACGCAAGCTCCCCGCCATCCTCAGTGCGGATTCATTCCCTATTTAGAGCAATCTAAGCCACAACATGCAATCATTGCTCTATTCTCCTTTTCACTTGTTTTACGGCATTATTGAAACATAGGTATATCCGGTAATGATTAACCCAACGCCTCCTTTTGCGAGACTCTCATACAATTTAAAAAGGCGAGATCGGTGGGAAAGCCTTCATCATCGGCCATTGCTTCATGCGTTGCGGAACACACCAGCCTATTTTTTAATTCCATTCCTTTAATCTCGGTTTTTTCAAAAAGCACGGACATAATTCCTCCTTTGCAGGTTGAGGGGTTTCAAAGAGAGTATAGTGATGGGAGATAAAGTAGGATAGCTGTATGTGACCTGAAATTTTCAAACATCTTAGCAGTGACTGATTTATTGTCAAAGTAAAGATACATTGAAAATACCGCAGATCGGGGAAAACCTGTGATATACGATAGAACCAACTTAAAATTTGACTGATTCAAAACGAGCGATTTCTTGCCATAGCTTATTGACGTTATCAACTGGATTTTATTATAGAATTCTTTTTGTAATAGAAATTTTTCCGGCCTTCCAATTTTCCACAATCATAGAA
>JBARSG010000594.1:0-2342 GCA_049644625.1 Desulfobacterales bacterium
TTTCTATCCCGACCCCAAGATCACGCATTTGTTCGATTTCTGCGCTTGCCCCGTAGCTCCGGAAGATGGTACCGGGGCCTGCCCCGTTCAATTCTTCGCAGAAGACGAGCGGAGTTTACCCCGTAGGTCCGGGAGATCGTACTAGGGCGGATTTAACCGGGGCGGTTCAAAAAAACAAAAACGAAACGCGCAAATTCAACCCCGTCCCCCTTTTCCACAATTATCAAACAAAATTGCGTATAAATCATCAAAAGGGAGAATTCGGTTATAATGATTTCAACAAGTTATACATTAGAAAAATATGACAAACTCATAAAAAGTGCAAAAAATCGATTCGGTCAACAGCCCGTCAAGCTTTGACACCGATTCCCAACGAATTCACCTTGTTTTGGCTTGACAAACAGCGTTGTGGATATAAACTAAGACTTAAACGGATCCATTTCTCACAATTCCACTAAGTGGAGGGCATTTCCATGATGATGAAACCATTATTTGTAAGGGTTGAATGGGATGATGAAGCCTGCGTATGGGTTGCTACCAGCGACGATGTTCCCGGTCTTGCAACCGAACAAGATACAATGGAAGGTCTCATCAAAAAGTTAAAAAATTTAATACCAGAGCTTCTTGATGCAAATGGAATAACAATCGGCAGTGAAGTACCTTTTGAAATATTGACACGCCGGTTTGAGTTTGCACATGCCAACGCATCATGAGCGGATATACTAACAAACTCAAGCAACTATTGCGTGAGGCCGGGTGTAGCTATGTCCGCCAGGGAAAGGGTGACCACGAAATATGGTATAGCCCGGTAACAATGATCAGATTTGTAGTCGACACGCACATTAAGTCCCGCCACACAGCCAATGGAGTGCTCAAGCAGGCAGGCTTGCCTAAACAGTTTTGATTCAATAAGGATACATCCTGAACGCTCTATCGATTATCGCAAACAACATCAAAGAGATTTATGCTTTGTTGATTTTTATAGCTGGATGCATTTTTAGGAAGGACAACAAGGACACACAGTGCAGACTAAGGGTCAAACGTAGACTTGATATTCATATAAAGGGCTGCGACTTGGAGCCAGGACGATTTTGTTTTGAGCCGGAACTGGTCAAATACGTATTGCGCGTCAAGCGTGACATTTTCCTTTTGTCTGAGGGATAGATTTATCGAGAATAAAAGTCGGTTTGTGAATGATTCGCTACGCAGAGGTGTAGCAACGGAAAATGTCACTACGGCCTGACGCGCTAAAAAGAGACACCTCCCCATCCATAGCAAAAGATGCTATGGACCAGTACGTATTTTACGTAACATAAACATATTGGATCTAGGAGGTGTCTTATGAGAGCATACGCTGGAATCGATTTACATTCAAGCAATAATTACATCGGCATTATGGATCAGGATTACAAAAGGCTATTTGGCCGACGGCAACCAAACGATCTAAACAATGTTTTAAAGGTTTTGGAACCATTCAAGGCTGATCTGGAAGGTGTTATCGTTGAATCCACCTACAATTGGTACTGGCTTGTAGATGGGTTGCAGGAACATGGTTATACGGTACATCTGGCCAATCCGTCGGCGATAAAACAGTACGAAGGCATAAAACATACCGATGACAAATGGGACTCTTTTTGGTTAGCGCACATGAAGCACTTAAACATTTTGCCTGAAGGTTATATTTACCCCAAAGAACAAAGATCTGTGCGAGATTTACTGCGAAGAAGACTATTTTTTGTTAGGCACAGAACAGCAAATATTTTAAGTCTTCAAAGTACGATTACCAGAAATCTTGGAATTAAGATGTCAAGCAATGAAATCAAGAAGCTCAACATGGACGATGCTTGTGATCTATTCGATTCTTCGAACTTGGTGTTCATGGCTCAGAATAACATCTCTACAATTAAGCATTTGGGAAAGATTATCAAGGGTATAGAAAAGGAAGTAAAATCCCAGGGTAAGCTTCGCAAAGAGTTTGTGATGCTGACGACCATCCCCGGGATTGGATTAATTCTGGGTCTCACAATTATGCTTGAAATAGGTGATATAGGACGGTTTTTCAAAGTCGGCAATTACTCTTCTTACTGCCGTTGTGTTGGTAGTAAAAGACTTTCAAATGGGAAGAAAAAAGGAGAGAATAACAAGAAAAACGGCAATAAATACTTGGCCTGGGCCTATGTTGAGGCAGCTCACTTCGCCAAGAGGCACATTCCCAAAGCCCAGAGGTTTTATCAGCAGAAAATGGCTAAAGCAAACGGCGCTGTTGCCACCAAGGCCCTTGCCAACAAGTTGGCTCGTGCTTCCTATTTTATCATGCGGGACCAAGTACCGTTTGATGAAGA
>JBARSG010000595.1:0-1997 GCA_049644625.1 Desulfobacterales bacterium
GGCATTTAGAGCGAACATAAATTCTCTTATCGCAGGTTTGGGTGGGGTTGTTATCTGTAACAAATATCACAAAAGGGTGAACGGCTGGAATCATGGATGCAGAATGCTCGCCACAAGCTATTGATTAATGAAATCTTTCCAGACTATTTATCTGCGATTCCTGCTCGGACCAAGCTACTGTGCCTTATGAAAGTGGTGGGTGATATGCAAATATACCTGGGAATGCAATGCGGATTCCCTAATATTTCATAACTTCTTTCTTAAAAGGCTCATTTCCATGGCATAAATGGCGTTCTAAGTCTAAAATCAGCGCTGTTTTTTCGTCATTCTGTCGTCAAATCAAACTGTTTGCTTGGTCCGACCCGACAAGGGATAAAACGTGATTTGTGAATTTTCTGCATGAACATCCCGTATGATTCGTATGATATTCCGTTTTTTGCTCAAAAAAATACGGGTTGGGGAGTTGATTAGCCCGAATATTTCATGAACAATAACTGGGAAATTAGGGATTCCCTATAAAACTATAAAGTTATCAAACAGTTTCGGGTTAGAACGTAAGGGAAAAGTATAAATTAGCTCCGTAAGGAAAAATTTTGTTCTATAAATTTAATATTTACTTTTGTTTTGCCATATGGTATAAAGTACCATATGAAGGCCAAGTTGATCTATCACGAGAAATTTATCTATGCTGATGGCGCTATTCGGGAGATGGTTCTATGGCAACTTCCAAAGAAGTCTTTAAATAGACCTTATGGACTTAAGTACCGCCTTTATTACGGACTTGCTGATGGAACCTGCATAGTTCGTTACGACAACGAGTCAGGCAAAGGCGATCACAGGCACATTAAAGGCAAAGAAGAACCCTATCAGTTTAAAGATGTGGAAACCTTGGTAGCAGATTTTCTTGATGAGATTGAAAAAACAAGGAAGGGATAAAAATGAAAAAACAAATTAAAATCGGGGTTGGCGGTGCTACAGGCACTGCCAAAGGTTTTATTGACGCTTGGAAGCGCGCCGAACGCGATGAAAAGGTTGATACCGAGCATCGGCTGTATTTTGAGAACCTGGAGACACTTCTTAAGACACTTACTGCAGGAAGGTGGGTATTGCTGAAGATACTGCGTACCAACGGTCCCATGAGCATACGTGCCTTGGCGAATGAACTGGGGCGGGACTACAAAAATGTCCATACAGATGTGCGTCGGTTGGAACTTATCGGACTGATTGATAGAACAAAAGATAATAAAATAGAAGTGCCTTGGGACATTGTGGAAGCGCGGCTTATGCTGGCGGCATAATCAATGACGACTCCGCTCTACGTTCGGGGCGGCCTGAATTTCTATGGTTTTCTTCTTCTATTAAACCGTGACAATCCCATGTCTAATAGCATATCCAACCAGTTGGGCACTGGTTTTAAAATTCAGTTCTTCCATCATTCTGTATTTGTGAATGTTCTGCACGAACGTACCGTAGTACGTGAAAAATTATGTATTAATGATTTGTCCTAATCCATAACAATTCTATTGCCGCCCAGAAGGTCTGCATGAGACGAATGGCATGTGAAAATAAGTAATTGTTTTGTTTTTGCATATTCTTTGAGAAGGTTAGCGGCCTTTGACTGTCGGGTAGTATCCATGTCAACCAGAGGATCATCCATAACGAGAAAGGCTTCTTGGTCTTTCAGAAAATAGTTTGCCATGGATAGCCGCAGGGCAAGTCCGAGTACATCCAGGGTGCCTGTCGAAAGCAGATCTGTTTCGATTACGTTTCCGTCATTTCGTACGAATCCGGTTGGAAGGCTCTCATCAATCTCTATTTTTTCGTATCGTTTGTCCGTCATGCCGGCAATAAAGCTTTCGATATCGCTTTTTAAACCGAGAAATGCCTGTTGGTCCAAATGTCCGCCAAGTTCATCAGCAACTTCCTTGACCCTCAAAATCGCCTTGCCTTTTCGGAGCACAATATCAAACTTTTCGTTCAATTCATCGAGTTGTTTT
>JBARSG010000596.1:0-2358 GCA_049644625.1 Desulfobacterales bacterium
CCCATAGACCGCGTGAATTAACAGGAATGATGTAGGACTGGACATTGTTTTGTATGACATAAAGATAAACCGGCAGATCATCTTGGCTTTTATTTTGTTCCGGAATGATTTTGCCTGAAAGATCAACCCATACCTGTTTGATGTTTTCGGCGTATAGCTTATCTATTGTGTCCGGAGAAAGGGGTTTTTTGTCATGAATCAGTCCGACGGATTTTAAAATATTTTTCTGTTTGTCAAGTGCTATGTTTTTAAGTTGATATTCTTTGAAACCGGTCGATGCCAGTGTTAAAAGGCTGCCGCATATCACCGTCAATACCGCAGCAAATATGATCGATTTTAAATAACTAGACATTTGGCACCCTTTTTCTTAATCTGGCTTTTATTTCATAATGATCCAGCAAGGGAGAAAACAGATTCATAAAGAGAATCGCCAGCATAATTCCTTCCGGAAAAGCCGGATTGAAAACGCGGATTAAAACCGTCAACGCCCCAATGGAAAAACCATAGATCCATCTGGAAGTATTCATTCCCGGTGCGGATACCGGATCGGTGGCCATATAGATGATTCCGAAGGCAAAGCCCCCCATTACCAGATGATACATGGGATGCAGAGACAGCATGGGCACGGATGAATTTCCGTAAAATTGATTAAAAATGTATCCCGGGTATGCGGCCGCTAATACACCCAGAACACCACCAAACATAATTCGGTAACTGGCAATACCGGTAATAATTAAAATAAATGCCCCGATCAGGCACATAAGGGCGGATGTTTCCCCGATACTTCCCGGGTATGCTCCGAAAAAGAGTTTGGGAAAGGTAAACCCGGCGTTTACCAGGGAAGATTTTACGATATTGAAGGCGCCGCTAACGGCAGAAACCGCGAGGGGAGTCGCTCCGCTGAAGGCGTCAGCCGCCGGAGACTTCATCCCGCTAATTACCGTCCAGACCCTTTCGCCGGTCATATTGCCGGGATAGGCAAAGAACAGAAACGCCCTTCCGGTCAGAGCCGGATTTAAAAAATTTTTTCCGGTACCCCCAAAAATTTCTTTTCCGAATATAACCCCGAAGGATATACCGACAGCAACCTGCCACAGGGAAATTGTCGGCGGAAGCGTCAGCGGGAACAACAAACCGGTGACCAGAAACCCTTCGCTGATATTATGTTTTCTTATGGATGCAAAAAGAACTTCCCAAAAAAATCCAACGCCGTAGGAGACCATAATCACCGGTATAACAATCCACAATCCGTTCACAAAAACAGCCATAAAATTAAGGGAAAGTCCGGATGCAAGGTTGGACTGGTATCCGGAATTGTAAATCCCGAAAAACAGTGGCGGGATCAATGCCAGTATGACAGTACTCATGAGGCGTTTCAGATCCAGACTGTCACGGACATGGGGATGGTTTTGGGTTGCATTTCCCGGTATGAAAAAAAAGGTTTCAATTGCCTCAAAAAGCGGACGGATTTTTTCAAATTTTTTGCCGTCTTCAAAATGCTTGCGTCTGGCATCGAAAAATTTACTTAACAGCTTAATCATCACAACTGTTCCAGGTAATATGCTTTCTTGGTGTTTTTTATCACATCACAAAGTTCTATCTTAGAGGGACAGACATAGGTGCACAGACCGCATTCCACGCAGTCCAGCATACCGTGAGCCAGCGCCTCTTCAATTTCATCGGACAGTATACATTTGTATGTAAACTGCGGAAGAATATCGACCGGACAAGTTTCTGCACAGGAACCGCAGTTTATACAGGCCCGCTCTTCACCATGACAGTTACAGTCCATGGGCAACAGCGATTTGTTAAAATAAGACAAAAACGCCCGGGATTGGCTCGGTTTATTGAACCCCGGTCTTGCGAATCCCAAAAAACTCTTTTTCGTTTCCTTCCGGAATCAACACAAGAGACGTTTCATAAAACCCCATATAAGAATCTTTTTTATCGGAATAACCTCTGAAAATACCGCCCACAATATATCTGGAGTTATCCACATTCACCGTACGTCCTTTGGCAAGATGACCCAGGGGAACTCCGATTCTGGTAAAAAAGTGCTTTTTCTCCCTGGCCAGGGTTCCTCCAAGAACAACAGTTCTCGCCACAGGGTATTTTCCGGTTCCAAGAAGCATGGCAACAAGCAGCAGATCCTGACCGTTTATAAACCAGGTTTGATTTTCCGCCTGTGTTTTTTTAATATGATAGAGCAATACGCCCGGGTCCTCGGCCGGATAAACCCCCCTGGCAGACGTGGGTCACATGACTGTTTAACTGTTCTATGACATATGAATTTTCAGAAGATGTGCTGATGATGAGATTTTGAGATAATTTTTGTAAAATTTTTATACCGAATTCAAA
>JBARSG010000597.1:0-1758 GCA_049644625.1 Desulfobacterales bacterium
TGTCATGTATGAGGTTTTCTAACCGAAACCAGACTTGTGCTTTCTTGCCATGAGCACAAGCTGAAACTGAATTTCGTTCATTACATATACCATAAAAAATGAATAGGGCAAACCCCGTAAAAAGGATTCACCCTTATTGAAAAACGATATCGCACGAATTTTATGGACATGATATTTGCATCTTTATAGCAGATACATGCACTCGGCTATTTAAAAAGTTTACCTTGGAACTGATAATCCTCACAACCCCTCTAACAATAGAATTGAACATTAATAGCAGTAACCGTAACGGCAAATATCTCATTTATTATCGGATTCCCCCTTGCTTTTCTTCGGCGAAGGCTCTTCGCTATCGTACACCTCAACATAAGCGTTGTGTGAGGGGCATCCTTTTTCCCAGTGATTCCTTACTTTCTTGCCGATAAATGATTCTGGATATTTGCGCCCGATGTTGCACCCGGGGCAGACCTTACTCCACCACGCCAGTACTTTTTTCATTTCCATCTTCGACTCCTTTCGGAGAGTTTCCCTTAATTTATGAAAATGTTTAAGTCAATTAGAAAATGGGCATGCGCATTTACCTTGCCAAAACCCCTACCTAACGTCAATTAGTTCCGTTTACATATATCCCAAAATCCACAAAAAAGCAAAAAGGCAAACCCTGTAAAAAGGATTTGCCCTTATTGAAAAACGATATCACAAAAAGTCAAACATTTTGTAGGATTGTATGGATGGATTAGCCTTTCATTGTCACGTTATTTCCCTTTTGGGTAGGAACCATCCAATAGGTTTAAAAATATATCCGTATATTGCCAGATTCAACACAACAACGAATATGCCTAAAACCACTTGATGATAATATGTGAGACCAGCAGGGTACAAGATAGGTTCTATATATTTGATAATAAATCCTTTTGAATAACCTATTCCCCCACTTTTGATACGAAGCCAATTTTCCAGATACGTTAGCGGACAAATCCACCCCACAAATGAAATCAGGACGGCCCATAAAGCTGCTGGAAAGTGTATACAAATCACTTTCGGCCACCAAATCAATAGAATACCCCCAGCTACAGCAAATATGACATAAATAAAGTGAAGTAAAACAACAATGTCAGAAAAAAAAGAATAATACATTTATTCAAACCGTTAATGTAAGACACATGGTTTCGGATTACTTGTATTACTTTGAAAATGATATCCCAAATATTTAAGGCTTAAAATTCCGGCCATACATAGCAGGAATCAACACTTCTCAATGTAATGATAGTTGTCAAATTTTCCCAATTTGGGCTCTCCCTTTTTTACGTTTACGGCATTTTGGGCACCAAGTGCCACGTTTAACATTGTTCGGTAATGCAAGCCATTGATGCCCTTCTGAGCATTCCCATAGAAGATGGGTTTTACTATCGACATATTTAATAGAAAGGCATTTACCCCCTCTATTTTTTGCAATATTTTGCATTTCTTCAATTGTAATCTTTTTTGCCTCCATCCTTTCCCTTAATATATCAATTGAACATTTCCTACACCATGCACCATTTTTTATAGTATTTGGCTTCGCTTCCCATTGATGCCCTTGAGAACATTCCCACAAAAGATGTGTTTGGCTATTAATATAAATATCTGATAGGCATTTTCCGCCACGTTCTTTGGCAATTGCATGCAATTCTTTTAGTGCTTCTTTAGAAGCAGAAGTTTTGTATGCTTTCTTAAAACTAATCTTTCTTTCGCTAAAATCCTTAGGTAGATTTACAC
>JBARSG010000598.1:0-8371 GCA_049644625.1 Desulfobacterales bacterium
AGCTTAAACTGACCTTCATGTTAAAACTGCCTTAAAAATCTTAGATCATTTTCAAAATATTTGCGAATGTCATCAATCTCGTATTTCAGCATGGCAATCCGTTCCACGCCCATGCCGAAAGCAAAACCGCTAAAACAGGTTGTATCGTATCCAACATTTTCAAACACAGCGGAGTGAACCATGCCGGCGCCTATAACTTCAAGCCATCCGGTATGTGAGCATACTCTGCATCCAGCCCCTTTACATATAACACATCTAATATCGACTTCAGCGCTCGGTTCTGTAAAAGGAAAAAAGCTGGGCCGGAATCTGAGACTGGTCTCTCGGTCGAATATCTGATGAACAAATGTGGTCAAGACTCCCTTAAGGTCACCGAATGATACATTTTCATCGACCAGAAGCCCTTCAATCTGGTGAAACATGGGTGTGTGCGTTAAATCGGAGTCACAGCGGTATACCTTGCCGGGTGCAATAATTCTTACCGGAGGTTTCTGCTTTTCCATTATTCGGGGCTGAGTAGGAGACGTATGAGTACGAAGGACAATGTTGTCTGATATATAAAATGTGTCCTGCATATCTCTTGCAGGGTGATTTTTAGGAATATTAAGGGCTTCAAAATTGTAATAATCTGTTTCAACCTCAGGCCCTTCAGCAACATCAAATCCCAGTCGTATAAAAATATCGCATATTTGTTGAGTAATCTGGGTAATTGGATGCAACGATCCTTGACGGACGACTCTTCCGGGCAGCGAAACATCAATCCGGTTGTCTGTTTCATAAGACGGAGCTTCAAGTCGCTTTAAGGCGTTTTTGAATAACTCATCAAGGATTTTTTTTGTTTGGTTTGCCTTTTTTCCTGCTTCTGGTCTGCTTTCCTTTGGCAGGTTTGAAATATTCTTCAAATATTGAGTCACCGCGCCCTTTCGACCCAAATACCTGACCGAAAGAGCTTTGATGCTTTCACTATCAGAAGCAGCTTCAAGTTCCTTCAGAGCCTCTTTTTTAATCTGTTCTATGGTTTTTCCCAATTTTTCGTTCTATCTATAACCAGAAGTTAGTTCGCTTGGCTCATCCCGCTATATAGCGGGAGAATGTTGCAATAGAAGTAAAGATTCCACGTTTCAAAATATACATATATTTTAACAGGTTGAATAATTTTTGAGACGTTTGGTTAGATCTGTTCTGATGCAAGATTTGCGATTTGAGCAAATCCCGATGGATCAGATATTGCTAATTCAGCTAGAACTTTTCGGTCCAGATTAACACCGGCAAGTTTTAATCCGTGTATAAATTTACTGTAAGATAGATTATTCATTCGTGCCGCTGCATTAATTCTTGTGATCCAGAGTTTCCGAAAATCACGCTTGCGTGCCTTACGATCCCGATAAGCATACATTAGCGCCTTATCTACAGCGTCGGCTGCGGTGCGAAACAATTTGCTACGGCCGCCACGATGCCCTTTTGCCAATTTCAAAATTTTTTTTCGACGTCTTTTTGCTTTAAAACCTCTTTTGACTCGCATAAATCTTCTCCTAAATATTCTGATTCAGTAATTCGCTGACGTGTGCTCTATGCCAGGGAGACTATCACAGCTCATACAAGGCCAGGCACACTTTCGTAACGCTGAAATTTTCCACCCAAAAAAATCGCAACTACCACACCTCTAAGCATAAATCCACTATCCATTGGGAAGAAGCAGGCGGACCATCTTTCTGTCGGATTTTTTGATGAGTTGACTCTGCCGTAACGCACGTTTTCGTTTAGTGGTTTTTTTTGTTAGAATATGATTTGCATGTGATTTTGCAAAGACGAATTTGCCTGTACCTGTTTTTCTAAAGCGCTTTGCAGCAGCTCTATTTGTTTTAATTTTTGGCATGATATCTTCTCCGTTATTTAAAACATAGATGGCGTGAGCCACAGACATATGCAAGCCCACGCCATCTTTATGAAAAAATAAGCAAAAATACTTTTCTTAATAAATTGAGTTGGTTCAAATCCTCCTTGTTATCGAGAACTTATCACCCAAACAATTATGATGAATTCATAAAAAGTTGAATTCATGGATATTATTTGAACACAATTATTTTGTTGATTGTTTTGGCGATAGGACTATAATCATTGTGCGACCTTCAAATTTGGGCGGTTGTTCAACCGATGAAATTTCTTCAGTTTCCTTAATAACCCTTTCGAGCAAATCCCGACCCAGCTGAGAAAGCGTAATCTCACGTCCTCTGAAAATAACGGTTACCTTGACCTTGTCCTTTCTTTCAATGAACTTTTTGATACGACTGATTTTGGTCTTAAGATCATGTTCACCGGTCTTTGGGCGCAATTTTATTTCCTTTAGCTGAAATGTAGCCTGCTTCTTTTTTGCTTCCTGTCTCTTTTTGGCCAGTTCATATTTATACCGCCCGTAATCCATTATTTTGCAGACAGGAGGATTAGCGTTGGGAGAAATTTCCACCAGGTCAAGACCAAAATCATTAGCAACAGCAATTGCCTTATAAGCAGGAATAATGCCGATCTGATTGCCGTCAGGATCTATTACCCGGACCTCTTTTGCCCTAATATTTCTATTAATATTGATTCTACTTGATCTGTTTGCCCTATTTGTACGTCTTGGTATAGCTATGTTTTCACCTCCTGAGCCGTAAATTATTGCCAATACTTCCAACATGGAATTACCTGTCAACCTACTTTAGTGCGTATTCCATATGGTGAGACATCAACCTAAATTGAATTTTGAAATATATAACAACATTAAAAAATGCAAGCAAAAAATGCAAGCAAATAAATCCAGTTATGAAATAGAGAATCGACGTTATGCAACATCCGGCGGCGGACTTAAAAAAAAGAAATTCCCAAGTTGTTTACGATAAATCAGGTTTGTAGAATTTTCAAAATGGTTTCACTGGCTGAGAGTATATCCGGATAGCAGACTTCCACGCCAGTAAGAATTTTTCGGATTTTTAAAAAAAGCCTTGAAAAGTTCCAGGCTCTCTTTGCGCAAGACGCCTGGCACAATTGAAACTCGACAATCTTTATAAAGCGGAGTCAGTTTTGTCAAATCACAGTTTGTGCCTCCCCCCATTATGTCTTCATAGGCATAAACGATTTCGCTGATACCACTTAGAATCATTGCACCCAGGCACATCATACAGGGTTCAAGAGTTGTAAAAAGGACGACTCTATTTTTGCCAGTATTTACCTTCAAATCGATCAGTTGCTTTAATGCTATGATTTCAGCATGGTCAATTTCATTTGGGAAATCCCCTGATGTACCTTTTCTGGAGCCGGTTGCCAAAATCCTGTCCTGATACACAATTACACTGCCTACCGGGAATTCCCCCGCAGACAGAGCTTTTCTTGCCTGTTCCAGTGCCTTACTCATGAAGTGTTCATAGTCCATGTTGTTTCTCTGGGCTTTTTTGTTCTAATAAAGAAATTATTCCTTGAGGGGCAATTTTTACAATTTGCACCTACTGTCATCGCACATACAGCTTCCATCGACCTCAAAAGCATAGATAATTTTAGATTCCATCTCAGCCCGTTTGGTTGAGATAGGATCAAAATGTATATCGGCAACCTTTTCAATGAGTTCGGCTTTGGCAGGTATAGATTCAAGGCCAATTGAAATTACCTTACCGGTAGCTCCCTCGAGAATGTCTGCATCTTCACCGTTTGTTACAACAACCACCGGCACCTGATAAGGCGCCACAAGTCTTGAAGCAGCCAGCGCAGGACGATGCCGGGTTACCAGAGAACCGGGACCATATCTTATAATAATACAAATTTTGCCCGCAAGGTTAATTGTATAATCAACTTTTAAAACAGCTTTCTTATCTGCGGCGGTTATAAGAAGTTCGCGGCCGGATTCGATCTCCTTTTTAAGATATCCTTTATGCTCCACAAGAAGGCGTGCCAGTTTCTGTCTGTATCTTTCGTCATGAGTGTCCTCGATTGTTTCGCCGGTAATAAAATCGACCAGTTCGCCGAGTATGAGATGATGCCCTTGTGTAATTTTCAACGTTCTCAAACCTCTCTAAGCCGGATAAACCGGAAAAACATGTAACAAAATCCAAGTCATTTACCCCATGAAATAATATATGTTTTGCAAAAATTTAGCATTGCACATTTCACAGGGTGAACCGAAATTTAAAATGGTCACTTTGGCTTAGCGAGCAAATTAGATTTTTGCGAGACCATGAATATTGATTTTTTCCCAGAAAATACTTTACCAGAAAATACATAAAATTCAATTGAAACTAATAAAAACATAAAACAAGATTTTCAGGATGTAAAGTTTCAAATATTCCTTTACAATTCATTCTTCCTGTGGATAACTGTCATCATATGAATATCCGTGAAGAATTTGAAAAACGTGAAAAAGGCTTTATATCTCCATTCGGTTGTTTAAGCGCCGAATCTCGGGGACGCATGAAAAAGGAAGGCCCTTGTCCTATCCGAACCGCTTTCCAGGTGGACAGGGACCGGATTGTATATTCCAATGCCTTCAGACGCTTAAAGTATAAAACCCAGGTTTTTTTGTCTCCTCTGGGCGACGAATATCGAACCCGTCTTACCCATACAATTGAAGTGTCTGAAATCGCAAGAACAATATCACGCGCCATGCGTCTTAACGAAGATTTAACCGAAGCCATAGCCTTAGGCCATGACTTGGGGCATACCCCGTTTGGTCATGGCGGTGAGACCATTCTGAAAGAAATTTATTCGCCGGATTTCTCACATAACAAACAGAGCCTGCGTGTTGTTGATGTACTGGAAAATAACGGTCAGGGGCTAAATCTTACCCATGAGGTTCGAGACGGAATTTTAAAGCATGCCAAGGGGTATGGAAAAATTATTCCGGATGATCCCGATGAACAGGCCTTTACAATTGAGGGGAATGTGGTCCGTATTGCCGACATTATGGCATATCTTAATCATGATCTGGATGATGCCATCCGAAGCGGTGTTGTCAGCCAGAGTCAAGTTCCTGATTCATGTGTTAAGATTCTTGGACGTACGCATTCCGAACGTGCAAATAGCATGATAAAGGATTTTGTATTTTCAACTAATGTTCGCGGGGATAAATTATGTCTGCAAATGAGCGATGAGGTGTACTCTACCATGGCCGAACTCAGGGAATTTCTTTATGAAAATGTGTATCGTTCGCCCCGGGTCCATAGAGAATTTGTAAAGGCCAAAAAGATTCTGTCCGAACTTTACACATGTTGTTTGGAAAACCAAAAGATGTTTCAAAGAGAACTTAAAGCCATGCAGATAGAATCGTGCAATCATGATAACCAACCCAATGAAAGGATTGTTTGCGATTTCATTGCAAGCATGACAGACCGATATGCTCTCGATCTTTACTCAAAAATCTTTTTCCCTTCGCCTCAATTTTAGCCCGAACAATTCTTATGCTCTACTATCTTGTGATGCAACTATGAAGTCACGACCAAGTACACTGCAAATGCTGCCGAAAATCGATCGAAAAACCTATGGCCCTTTTTTAGAGGGATTAAAAATAATTTATTCAGCTATGGATAAAAAGTATCAGGAAGCTGCTGATTATTATAATTTTCATTGCACCGGCTGCGATGACAGTTGCTGTTTTACCCGCTTCTATCATCATACTCTTTTGGAATACCTTTATATCAGGGAAGGGTACCATACCCTTGTTAATGAAAAACAGGTTGAAGTGAAACACGGGGCGTTGGAAATATGCCGGAAAACCCGGGAGGCCGATGAAAAAGGGGCTCCTGTCAGATTGATGTGCCCACTTAATGTTAACGATTTGTGTCTGATTTATACGTACCGGCCTATGATATGCAGATTGCATGGTATTCCCCACGTACTTCAGAGGCCCGGTCAAGGGCTATTGTATGCTGAGGGTTGCGAGGTTTTTACCGCACAGTGTCAAGGAAAAGAGCGTTTCGAATTTGACCGGACACCCTTTTACATAGAAATGGCCGAACTGGAAAAGGAACTGAAACAGGCGGTCGGTATGACGCAAAAGATAAAAATGACTGTGGCGCAGATGTTAACAACCTTTTAGTGCCTTAATTTTAAGCACGTTAGATCACTATATACCATATGAAATATATAGAAATAGAAGGTATAGACAAACTGCCCGGAAAAAGACTTAAAGAGGGGGATAATTTTAATTTTCGATGTTACCCGGGCATTGCCTGTTTTAATCGATGTTGCCGAAATCTCAATCTTTTTTTATACCCCTACGATGTTGTCCGGCTAAAAAATAGGCTTCAAATCTCAACAGACAAGTTTATTGACAAGTATGTAGATATTGTGTTGCGACCTTCCAGTTTCTTCCCGGAAGTCCTTCTACGGATGGCTGAAAACAAAGAAAGAACCTGTCCGTTTCTGGTTGAATCAGGCTGCTCAGTTTATCCTGACCGTCCGGATACCTGCCGTACCTTTCCGATTGAACAGGGCGTTTTTTATGATGCCAAACATCATAAAACAGAACCTATTCATTTTTTCAGACCACCTGAGTTCTGTCTGGGTCAGCACGAAAAAAAAACCTGGACAATCCGAACATGGTCAAAGGACCAGGACTCTGTTTTGTATAATAAAATGACCCTGCTCTGGTCAGAGGTAAAACGTCTGTTTCAAACCGATCCTTGGGGCTCTCAGGGGCCGGAAGGGTCCAGAGCAAAAATGGCCTTTATGGCAACTTATAATATAGATCAATTTCGTGATTTTTTATTTAACAGCACATTTTTAAAACGATACAAGGTAAAATCCGCACTGTTAAAAAGAATTCGGACTGATGATGTGGAATTAATGAAGTTCGGTTTTGATTGGATCAAATTTTACATTTGGGGGATTAAAACCAAATATTTCAGACTGAGATAGCTAACATCCATAAGTATAGTCTTCCGAATTGATAACGTCTCATTTCATCTGCTTAAAAAAACTTTAAAGATGAACCAAATACCCCTTGGCTATTCCCCATGGATCCTTTTTCCCGGATTTCCGGTTTCAGGCCATCAGAGGCACCAGGGGACAGGTTACAATTGGAATATTGGATAAAAAAAATGAGAAAACTTCTTTTTCTTTTGATTGTTTGTCTTCCTGCAACGGGCTGGGGCGCTAATCTTCACTATGCGCTTGATGTTCAAATAAACACCCATGAACGGAAAATCACCGGCACTGCCCGTATTAAAGCTTATGCCGATATAAAAATAGGTCTGTGTGTTCGCAATCTGCATAAGCTGAAAGTGGATGGCAGCGCCGACGTTAATACTGCCGATGACAGCATCAATCTGACTGTGCAAGACGGCCAAAAAATAATTATAAGTTATGAAGCCATGTTCAACCAAAAGGGCACTAATTTCATCGACAAAGAAAATGTGTTTTTAATCGACAACTGGTATCCGCGTCCGAATGTTTTGGTTGAGTATGATCTTGCCGTGACGTTACCGGAAAATTTTATAGCCACCTCAGAATCTGAATCCGTAACCATTCAAAAACATGGAAAAACAAAAACCTTTGATTTTAAATTCAACCACCCATTGGACGGTTTGCATATGGCGGCTTCGACCCGGTATGTTCTGAAAAAAGGCCAATATAACAATATCGTTATAGAATCTTATTTTTTCAAAGAAGATGCTCAGCTTGCAGATACGTATATTGCGTATACTAAAAAATATCTGGCAATGTACGAGACTATGCTCACATCCTATCCATACAAGCGTTTTGCTATTGTAGAAAATATGTTCCCCACAGGTTTTTCAAAACCGACTTTTTCCCTGCTGGGTAGCCAGGTGGTGAATTTGCCGTTTATTGTCAAGACATCTCTAGGACATGAAATTTTGCATCAATGGTTTGGAAACTCCATTTTTATCGATTTTGCATTCGGCAATTGGGCGGAAGGAATCACGACTTATCTGGCGGATTATCACTATGCCGCTCTTGACGGCAAAGACAAAGATTATCGCAAACAAATCCTGGTGGATTACGATGCCTATGTAAATGCCGGCAATGCCATGCCGTTAAGTGATTTTTTCAGCAGACGAAATAAAGCCCATGGCGTAATAGGCTATGGAAAATCAGCGATGTTCTTTCATGGGTTACGAGAACTCTATGGTGAGGATTCGTTTTTTGCAGCCATACGGAACTTCATCCATGACAATAGCTTTCGCCAAGCTTCCTGGCAGGATATACAGCGCGCTTTTGAAAAAATAACCGGAGAAAAACTGAAACCATACTTTGGATACTGGCTCAGCCGCAAAGATATCCCCCGGCTTGAGGTAAAAAATGCCAAGTTGCGTGTACAGCAGGGACAACTTAGGCTAAATTTCGAACTATTACAAAAAGGAGAAGCTTATCCGCTGCTTATCCC
>JBARSG010000599.1:0-9083 GCA_049644625.1 Desulfobacterales bacterium
GAGGTTGCGGGGCAGGACATTCTTTCGCCATGGCATTTCTTTGCAATTTCTTCAACCGCCACTTCCGCAAGTCTAACCCAATCAATGCAGAAAAGGCTGATTTCTCAAATCACCAAAGAAGCCAACAAAACGGGTTGCAGCCGAGTCGTTATTCACGAAAAGGGGCGTTTGCTCATAGGGATCATTGGCCAATATCGGTATTGGACGTTAAGTCGTGCCCGTCTTTGCGCTTTGGACATTCTGCGCCATCATCTTGATGCGTTCCCCATGAGGAAAAGCTGATGGCGGTCGGCTTTTTTACGCACGGCATAGAGTACACATTACCCCACCCGAAAATCCCACAACGCACCGTCCTGCTTCTTTGCAAGGTAATCAAAAGGGCCTGGCAGTTACTTGAAGAAATGCCGCCTTCCAACTTTATTCTACAATCCGCAAATGAAGATACCATTACCCAGGTGCTGGTTGATGAAATCATTGAAAATCGTTTGCGAAAAAGCGGTGAGATTGATGGCTTCAACTGTGCTCTGTTCGGCAAGGTGATCCGGGAGCCAAAAATTACAAATTTCGACAAGAAACACCCCGACAAAATGCCTGATATTTTCTTCGATCTAAAACGGGATCAATTGCCGATTCTCAGCAATCAGGATGGCCTCTTTGTGGAATGTAAACTCGTTAACAATAGGCTTTTTTCCCGGTACTGCAAAGAGGGCCTAATACGGTTCGTTAACGGGGACTATGCTTGGGCCATGCAGGACGCCCTGATGGTCGGGTATGTAAAGGGTCATTATTCATTTAGAAAATTAGCATCTGTCCTTGATGGCAAAAAGAGCGCTGTCTTGAAGACGACTAAACATTCTGCGGTTGATAAATATACGATCTACTGTTCAAGTCATAACAGGGATTTTGAGTGGCCGGAAAGCCGGGGACACGCTTGTCCGATATCGGTAGCACACCTTTGGCTGCCACTGTAAACTTCAAGTTCAAATGAAAAAAAAGAATTTAAAGGACATTCCCATTGGAATACGTGCTGAAGAAGCGCTGAAAAAGGCTGTTGCCAATGCAATTGCAGATCATAAACATTCCGGCAATTCTATAGTTATCTGGCGGGATGGAAAAGTAGTAAAAATACCTGCTGATCAAATCGAGCTCCGTGAACATCAGGCCGAATACGAATCTACGTAACTGTAAAATATTTGGACTATTATGATCGAACGAGATTTTAATTTAACGTTTAAGAGTTTTAATGGGATAGCTCATGGCAAAAAAGAAGAAAAGAGATATTTCAAAGAGACGCGCCAAGGCGAGTGAAAAGACCAAAAGGAAACGCAACTTGCGGGTTGTAAAATCCAGAACGTCAACAGAACCTAAGACGATACTAAGGCCCGGATTACCTCATATGGGAGCTCCGGAAGGTTTCCGCTCCATTTCCATGTCACAGGCTATAATGGAATATGCCAAACCGCTGATTGAATTCGCCAAAGATGAAGAGAATGCATTTAATAATACCTTGCAAATCAGCATGTTAATTTGGAACTATTCCATTTCCGTCGAGGAAGGCACGGGCGACAAAAAAATCGAGAGCAAGATATTGAAATCTCTGACTTCTGAATATAGCTTAAAGCAGGATGAAGCCGCTGCAATGCTCACCAAGATGACAGATCGATATGCTTACCTGTTTCCTAAAGACAAACAGCCTGAACCCGTCACGCCTTTCATGTATATCCGGAAGGAAATACACTACCTTATCAAGCCTTTTGTTTATAAGCGCCTGGCGCTTTCGAATGAGATTTTCCCGCCCGAACAAGAAGATGTCGAGTTAATAGAAAAAATAGAAAAACTGGACGGTTATATCGAAAACAACGCTGAATACTCTTTCTATGAGGATCTTTTATTTTCTCTGCACGACGAGTGCCGGGAACGATTTGAAAAATGGCTCACTGCAAAAGGTTTAAAGGAAGGCATCGAAAATTTTTCTTTTTGTTTGCAGACGTATCTCGATTTTATCTATGCTTACATGCATGATGATACCGTTGTTTTAAAATCGGTGCCGGATATATATTTTCTTGAGTTTTTTGAAGATTTTCTTTTAAGAAAGATGATGGTCGAGCCGATGGAATATGTTTACTGGCCGCCGGCGTTAAAACTGTTTTACCGGTTTCTCCATGAAAAAGGGTATATCGACAACCCAGACGATCTGATAAGCAAAATCGACAAATTAGAGCCTTATTTCATAGAGGTTCTGAGAAAACAATTTTCCTAAGGATAGTTTAAGGATCGACCGTGAAAGGAAAAGATGTCCCCTTCAAATGAACTCCCCGCCAAGTGTATGGAGTGCGCCAAGTCAAAAATGTCACGCTATCATAAAAAGTGTCATTTTTGTCGTGATTTGGAATTTCAGAATATCCGGGACGATGGTGATATATTGACATTTAAAGAAGTGTGTGTCATAAGAATAGCATGCCAAGGAAAGCTCGTATAGATGCGCCTGGAGCCCTGCATCACATCATTATACGCGGTATCGAACGCAAGGTGATTTTTAAGGACTCACAGGATTATTCAAACTTTTTAAACCGATTGAGAAACGTCTTGACTGAAACAAAAACACCATGTTTCGCCTGGGCTCTTATGACCAATCACGCACACATTTTGCTCAGGACGGGTTATGTCCCTCTTTCTACGGTAATGCGTCGCTTGTTGACGGGTTATGCACAGCAGTTTAATCGACGTCGCAGACGCCATGGCCAATTGTTTCAGAACCGCTTTAAATCCATTTTATGTGAAGAGGAACCCTATCTTCTGGAACTTGTCCGCTATATCCATCTTAATCCCCTTCGAGCAGGAATTGTAAAAGATCTTAAGGCATTAAAGACGTATCCGTATAGTGGCCACAGTGTAATAATGGGCAAGCTTAAAAACAACTGGCAGCATGTTGATTATATTCTTAAGATGTTTGGTCAGAAAGTAGGATACGCCAGGAGATCGTATGCGGCTTTTGTCGCAAAAGGTATAGACCTGGGCCGGATACCGGATTTGACAGGTGGTGGTTTGATTCGATCAGCCGGAGGTTGGTCCGCCCTAAAGGCGCTGCGGTCCAAAGCCTCCCGCATCATGGGTGACGAACGGATTCTTGGTAGCAGTGACTTTGTAGAGGCGGTTTTAAAGCGAGCCAATGAAGATTACGAAAGTAAAACGTTGGCAATAGCAAAAGGCTTGGATATAGATTTTGTCGTAAGCGAGGTTTCTAAGCATTTTGATATTAAGCCGGAATTTATCAAAGGTGCCGGAAAACATCGCAAAGTGAGTTCGGCAAGGTCTATTGTTTGTTATTTGGCCGTTGAAAAGTTAAGCATTGGCGGCAGGGAAGTGGCCAGGGGGCTTGGCATATCACCATCTGCCGTAAGTAAAGCGGTAGTACGAGGGCGCTCTGATAATCATAGAGAATTAATTTGGAAGGAAATTTTAAAGATTATATCCTAAAGGCTTGCCTGAGAGTTGGCAGCGTCGTAAATAAGGATTAAATGTCAATATTTCACCATCGTCCCGGAACCTCGTACAAGCTGCTCTCCGAACAACTGTAGAATATCTACACCCTCATTGGGCAAATACCGGCGCAATAACATAAGCTGGAAGGGAAACGAATCAAAATGCCCATGTCACAAAACGAATTGGAGGATCTGAAATATGCAAAAGAACTTTTAGAAAACCCGGGGCTGGCTGCAAGAATCACCGATGCATTGGGAACAGCTATTGATAAAGGGTTTGAGCTTCTGCCCGCCAAATGGTCAGAGATGGTTCAGCAGACTACAAAAGAATCATTGCGGAAGGCACTGGAATTTGCGGTCATGACCATGGATGATCGGCCAAGGGTATCTTCTTGGAGTTTTTTGCACAAAATGCTTGCTGCAACTTCCGGTGCAGTAGGCGGCGCCTTTGGTCTTCCAGCGCTTGCAGCGGAGTTGCCTGTCTCAACTATCATCATGCTCCGTTCCATTGCCGATATCGCGCGGAGCGAAGGCGAAAAGATCAAAACGCTCGAAGCAAAGTTGGCTTGCCTGGAGGTTTTTGCCCTTGGAGGAAAATCACCCAGAGACGATTCAACGGAGACCGGGTATTTTGTGATGCGGGCTGCTTTTGCCCGCGAGGTTTCCGAGGTCGCCAAATACATAGCGAAAAAAGGGGTGGCCGAGGAGGGTGCTCCGGCAATTGCAAGGTTCATTACCAAAATTGCATCCCGTTTTGGGGTAAACGTTTCTGAGAAAATCGCTGCACAGGCCGTTCCTCTAATTGGAGCAGCAGGAGGTGCATTGATAAACACGATTTTTATAGATCATTTCCAAGACATGGCACGGGGTCACTTTATTGTACGCAGGCTTGAGAGGGTCTACGGGACTGACGAGGTTAAACGTCAATATGAAGAACTGTGATTAGTAAAGAGGGACATCCTGGAAACCATATGCGGTATTTGATATGAAGAAGCGACGTAAAAACGTAAGGCCAAAAAAATCACACTCTGAAAATGATCACTATTTGATACGAATAAAACAGGGTGAACGACTGTATAAATTCTATTATTTTCGTCCCATTGCCGGGCGTCATTATCATTTTGAATATCGAATTTTGACAAAGGAAAAGATCAATGGAATATTAGAAATGGTAAGCTATAATTTCAAAATCGAAAATGGTGTTCCGCAAAAAAGCTCTGTTACCCGAGTTCCCAAAATTTCAAAAGAACAATTGGAAGAAATTGTTCAAAATGTTAGGATAAAGACGAATACCGGTCCCGATGAGTTTGAGGAATTGGATCTTTCCGGGTTTTCGACAATCGATGAACAAATTGAATTTCTAAAACGTCGGGATAGGGTAGATACAATGTATATTATGTAGATAACAAAAAAATCATTATTGGATCCATTGGAAATGGAGTGATTTATGAAAAAATTCACCCACATTGACAAAGAGGGACGTGTTCGGATGGTGGATGTATCCGGTAAGGAACCGACTCTGCGTGTTGCAGTGGCCCAGGGGGTTGTTTCCATGAGTCAGGAACCATTTGAAAAAATACTCAATCAGACGGCAAAAAAGGGGAATGTTCTTGAGACGGCAAGAATCGCCGGTATCATGGCCGCAAAAAAGACTTCAGAGCTTATTCCCATGTGCCATCCGTTAAATATAAACCATATTGCCGTGGATTTTTTCCCGGATAAAGCGAAAAAATCAATCAGAATCCAAGCTGCTGTTCGCGCTATCGATCAGACCGGAGTTGAAATGGAAGCTTTGACAGCAGTTTCTATAGCCGGACTGACCCTATATGATATGTGCAAGTCTTATGATCGTACCATGACTATTTCTGATATATGCCTTCTTGAAAAATCAGGAGGAAAAAGCGGTTTATTTGTGAGAAATGCGGGTTAGCAATCAATAATCAGAGAGGTTATTTATGTCGAAATATACTATGGCCGGTCTGGTTTCGTGGCTCTTCAGTGGATTGATACTACTTTTTCAAGCCATATCCTCATTAATGGGTATGGAAGAAAAAATGGCTTATAAGAGCTTAACTCTTGTCAGTTTTTTTGGCCAGGGACATTTTAAGTGGATTAATAGCATTTCATGGGCCGGCATTCAAATTGCAGTGAGTTATCTTGTTACAACGCCTTTATTTATCTTGTTGTTTTGTATCGGCATCTTATTCTTTTTAATACACATGGTTACAAATAGATTATAAATGAATCCTTCGGTTAATAAAATGTCTCAGAAATTCTATCCCGCTGTAAGCGGGAGCGAAACCAAATGGGGCGAAGCGCCTAAGTTCATTATTGCCTTAGCGGTGTTCTTTTCTCTCCTGTTCGCAGGATGCGCCCTCTTTAAAAAAGAACCGCCAAAGGTCAGGGAAAGCGGGCTAATAAGAATAGCTTCGTCAGACTATCCTGAATTTTCTGATGATATGGACTATGACGGTTTGAAGCATGGTATTCTGCAAAGCATGTTGTATCTCAATAAAATTCCGGCTGATAGAAAGTTCAGGTTCGACGAAGACGTCTTTGATGCCGCCCACATGATAAGATCTATGGAACACTTTCTGAATTTTATTCAAACCAAACCGTCAATACAGGATCTGAGAAAATATATTCGTTCTAACTGCCTGGTTTACAGGTCTGTGGGCAACGGCAACCCGGGACAGGTTTTTTTTACAGGATATTACGAACCTTCTTTAGAAGGAAGCCTGGAAAAAACTACTGAGTACCGGCTCCCAATTTATGCCCGGCCCAGCGATTTGACTACGATTAATCTTTCTTTGTTTCTACCGGAATTTAAGGGGAAGAAAATTATTGGCAGATATACCGACCAAACGGTTGTGCCCTATTATGACCGCAATGACATAGAATATAAGGGGGCGCTTGAGGGGAAGACCCGAGAGATTGCCTGGCTTAAAGATCGCATTGACCTGTTTTTTTTGCAAATTCAGGGTTCCGGGAAAATTTATCTTAATAACGACGAAACCCTTCACGTGCATTATCATACCACAAACGGCCGACCGTATCGGAGCATCGGCAAGCTGCTTATCGACACCGGCAAAATACCTCGCGAGGAGATGTCTATGCAAAAGATTCGTGCTTATTTGCACGACCATCCTGAAGAGGTTGAAACCATTTTGAATCATAACCCAAGTTATGTATTTTTTAAAATCGAAGAAGACGGCCCCATCGGCTACCTGGAGGTTAAATTGACGCCGGGCCGATCCATTGCGTTGGACAGGCGTCTATTTCCTCGGGCCGGACTGGCCTTTATCAAAACCCATAAGCCCTTAATAAATGGTAGCGGAAAAATTTACCAATGGTCGGCTTTTTCTCGATTTGTACTGAATCAGGATACCGGAGGGGCGATCAATGGGCCCGGCCGGGCTGATTTGTTCTGGGGTGATGGAACATATGCGGAAATAGCGGCCGGTCATATGCAGCACCACGGCACACTCTATTTTCTTGTCTTAAAACCGGATCTCCCATAATAGCTATTATCGCCATTTTCACAATAAAGTTCAGCTTCAAAGACAGGATGTCCCGTCTAAAGTTCCGGGCAAATCCATTTGGGGAGATTTGATCCAGGTGAGTTATTCTTGACTCTTTTTTATAAAACCATTACTTATTGAGACCTTATTAATTTTTTTTTCACTTTAGAGGAGTTAGATATGTTTGGCATCGGCATGCCGGAAATGGTATTGATCCTGGCAATCGCACTGATTGTTATTGGTCCCAAAAAACTTCCGGATCTCGCGAAATCTCTGGGACGGGCTTTTGCCGAGTTTAAGCGGGCAACATCCGAATTAAAAGAAACTTTGGAAATCGATGATGAATTAAAGGAGGTTAAATCAACCTTTGACCATGTGGGCAAAGAGGTTAAGGAGGCTATGGATGTAAACGTCGATACCGGACCCGGAGATCAAAACGTTTCTACGGATTTTGATAAAGAAAAAAATGAAAAACAAATCGGAAATAAAGATTCAGAAAGTCCATTAACTGATGGATGAACAAGAAAAAATCCCTTTTACCGCACACCTCGAAGAGCTCAGAAAACGTCTAATTGTCTGTTTCACAGCCGTGGGTATTGGTTTTGTTTTGTCATACGGCTTTAAAGAAAAACTATTTCAAATTTTAACTCGGCCCCTGATAAGCGTAATGCAAACCGGCGATAAGCTTATCTTCACCGGTCTTCCCGAAGCTTTCTTTACTTACTTAAAAGTGGCATTTCTTTCCGGCATCATTCTGGCCGCCCCGGTAATTTTCTATCAGTTCTGGATGTTTGTTGCTCCCGGACTCTATGATAAAGAAAAACGGCTTATGGCCCCCATTGTTTTTCTATCCACTTTTTTCTTTGTTGGCGGTGCATTTTTCGGATATTTTATTGTATTTCCATTCGGTTTTAAGTTTTTTTTAGGATTTGCCTCTGAAATAATAAGGCCGCTTCCCTCCATGCGTGAGTATTTAAGTTTTGCCTCAAAATTGTTACTTGCTTTTGGACTTGTTTTTGAACTTCCTTTGATCATTACCTTTCTTGCCAGACTTGGCATGGTTTCCGTAAGCTTTTTAAAGAAAAACAGAAAGTATGCGCTTCTGTTATTCTTTGTCGGTGCTGCTATCTTAACGCCTCCGGATGTTGTGACACAGATCATGATGGCGTTACCCTTGATAGTACTTTACGAAATAAGTATTATCGGCGCCAGGATTTTCGGAAAGAAGAACTTTGAAGAGGACGATAATAACGATAATAAATAGAGAAATAAGATATTTGCATTTCAATCCGAGAAAAGGGAATGTTTTTTAAAGATCTCTTTTTATCGTTGACAGAGTTGTATCTGCTTGATAAATAGTTTTGCATTTATTAAATTAATTTATAAATTTAAAGGAGGTAAAAGGTGTTTATGAATAAAAGGTATCTTGTGACATTGGTAGTTGCTGTAATCGCTACTCTGTTTGTTGTGGTTGGAATTTATGCCGGAACCGAAGTAAAAGATGAAATTAAAATGGAAAACAAGGCCTATGCCAAACACACTAAGGCTATAGTAACGTTTTCGCACCTGAAGCACACAAAGGAATACGTGGAACAAAATCCTGACCTTTACAAAGCCGGCTGCGGAGAGTGTCATCACGACAAGGACAATAAACCGCTGACCAATCTTAAAGAATGTGACGATGTACAGAACTGTATCGAATGCCATAAAAAACCCGGAAATATCACAGGCAAGGAAGCAAAGGAGCTGTCAAAGGAACAAAAACGCGAATACCACGCCAATGCCATTCATGATAATTGTAAAGGCTGCCACAAGAAATTTAACAAAAGCAAGAACTTAAAATCAAAAGATGAGGGCGCGGCGCCAACAACGTGTAAACAGTGCCATCCCGAGAAGGAGAAATAAACCTTTAGGAAATTCTATCATATAGGAATATTAAAAAAAGGGGTAATCGTCAGTTATAAGATGATTGCCCTATTTTTTTGATTTTTTATAGGCAACAGCATTACCAACCATGGCTTTGGCCCAGGAAGGCGTGCCCAGGGCATGTATGTGGGTATAGGTTGCCAGAACGTTTTTA
>JBARSG010000600.1:0-2823 GCA_049644625.1 Desulfobacterales bacterium
CTGCTATCGATCAAAGCTTATAAGTTGCTTAAATATCTGAGATATTCATTTGATATTTGAATGGTCGGGGAGAATCATCAATGATCCTCCCCATCGTTTTTAAGTGTACAAATTCTCCATCCATCTCATGGCTTCAATGTCACTAACCTTACCCAGGTACATCTGAGTTGTGAACTAGTTTTCATATTACACCTCTTAATTACTTGAGTGATCATTTCTCTATAAAACCACGTATATTCATATTGTTATGCTCTTTTCTTCATGAGCGGCGAGTTGACGCCAGGATGCTCGTAAAGGTGTCCATTTCGATCATTATAGGGATAGGTTTTGATGATGCCCTTTTTCCCCCATCTGCGCACTGTCGCCAATGTCACCCCAAGGAGGCTTGCGACTTCATTTACCCTCAGTTTGCCAGTGGCTCGTAATCTTGCGTAACGGGTCTTGAGCTTGTAGCCATGGGTGATTCCCACAACGGTTCTTCTGTCGATCCGGTGACCCTGACCAGATTTGTAACCACGCTTGTTGAGGATGGTCGCTATTTGCGAGTAAGTATGGTCTATTAGCAGTTCATCGACAAGCTCGACGATTTTCGGATCCGTCATATTATATTGCCAGCCCTTTAGGGGAAGCGGCAGCTTCAACGTTTTTGTTGCGCCGCCTTTAAATCGAACGTGCAGGATAATATCTTCTCCTCTGATCATGGTCACATCTTCAATCAAAAATCTGATCATTCGCTTTTTTTCACGAGCAGGTGTTTTCGGGTTTTTCCAAATTGCAGGGAAGTCCCTGGTCAGTTTGAGTACTTTCTGCTGCTGTGCTTTTTTCAGCTTTTCTGATTCCCGTCGGCGATGTGTCTCATAGTAGTCATTGGCATCCTGTAAATGCCGGAGCTTTGTATTCCATTCGGCCTCGAGTGTATCAGCCACCAGTCGATTGTCCGGATCGACTTGTATAAAGCGACGTCGGGCGAGGTTGGCTTCATATTCTGCCCGCTGCACCTGTTGTTTGCGCAGCTTGTCGGCTTCGTAAAAGCGGTTCTCCAGCTCTTTCTGGACTTGCAATGCCACCTCCAATGTCAAGGGCGTGACCGATGCAAGCAGCAACTTACTGATAGCCTCGTCAATAGCAGCACCGGGTATATATTGGCAGCTGCTTTCCCACCTTTCTATCCGGTTGCGCTGGCACAAATAGACCGGCTCAAGGCGGTTTTTACGCTGATACTTATACCGTATAGTCATTCGTTGGCCGCATTTTCCGCAAACCGCCAACCCCTGGAGAAGGCACGACCCTTCACGGGGCGGTGTTTTTCTGTCGATAACGTTATATGCGATCGCATTTTGCCGTATCCGACGTAAGTTCTCTTCATACTGTTCCCAAGTAATATATCCCGGATGAATATCTTTTAATAGCACGAGCCATTGATCACGGGGGACTTGAAAATAAGTCGTGGATCCATCGACGTTTTTCCGGGATCGCTGTCGGCCGTAGTAATATGCACCGGCGTATCTCGGGTTTTTTAGAATCACAAGTGCCCGTGCGCTTGTCAAGCGCTGCCATTTTAGCTTGCCTTTGTCGGGACCTAAATGCATTCGACATGGGAACTTCACATCATCTTTAGCAAACGCTTTTACGGTTGCAAATGCTGCGCCGGTCCGTTGAAAAATATCGAAAAACAAACGGATGCTTTGCTGAACTTGTTTGTCCGGATCAATAATGATTTTGTCATTGTGATCATAGACAAATCCGGTAGGCAAGCGCGTTTTCAATTCTCCCCGTCGGGCCTTGCTTAAAATGCCACCCCTAAGCCGGGACCTTAACACATGAAGTTCCACTTCAGAAAATGTGCCTTTCATATTCAGGAGCAGACGATCGTTAAAATCGGTTGGATTATAAACTCCCTCCTCGTCAAGTATCAGGGTGTCGGTAATGGCGCAGATCTCCAGCAGCCGGGCCCAGTCCGCATTGTTGCGTGCCAGGCGTGAGACTTCCAGACCCATCACCAGTCCCACACGCCCCAAACTGACTTCTGTCATCAGTTTTTGAAAACCTTTTCTATCAGCCACAGATGTCGCCGTTTCACCCAAATCTGAATCGACCGTCACGATCTGAACAACAGGCCATCCTAAAGCAACCGCCCGTTCACGGAGAGCATATTGGCGTTTGGTGCTTTCGGTGTTCTCAAAAACCTGCTTAAGGGTGGATTGTCTGACGTAACAGTATGCCTGCCTTTTTAGATGACTTGCGGTCACTTTCTGATTGACCTGCTGCGACATGTTCATGACAGCGCCTCCTCTAGGTTGCATAGGGTAATGTTGGCCATGATCTTTATCATTTCCGATGTCGCTCCAAGTGCAAAAACGGGCGTTTGCGTAGAGCTTTTCGTTTTTGAATTTGCCGGTGTGCATCGGTGGCAGACCTCTATCCAGGCAAGCATCCCTCGGCGTATAAACAGTGTCAGGCCCAAACTCCGCTCAGAAAAATTCGCTCGCCTGTTTATCACCTGTGAACGCAGTGATTCATAATGCAGCAAAGTACTGTCATCTGATTCGAGACCAGTCGTGGATTTTCTAAGTGTCATTTTCTCTTTTTTTTTCTTCGCGCCACTGCACGTTCGATACTTCTCGGGTGAACATCCTTTCCAAATTTTTCTTTTATCAATGGCACAAGTCTCCGCGCACGAAGCGGTTTGCCTTCTTCTAGTTTTTGTTCGATAAAGGCCAGTATATCGGCCGTTAGCTTGTGAGCAGATTTTGGACCAGGACGTTTTTTTACGAGCCCGGTCACACCACTCTGTTTGAACTGTGATTGTGCCTGATAGAATGC
>JBARSG010000601.1:0-1538 GCA_049644625.1 Desulfobacterales bacterium
TCGGCAGCGAAGAGATTGGGCAGTTGGAAAAATACAGGGATATAGATGAAGTTGTTATTTGCGAGAGAATCGAAAACGAAAAGGACCTGAGCCTCCTGATTTACCTTGTACAAAAATTGAAAATAGAAGTTGTTTTTGATCCGTCGATTTATGTGGAGCTTCTGTCCGGCAGAATCAACGGTGATAATTCAGTTCACTTCCTCAGCACCTTCGTCGGTGAAAAGAGGGATTTGGAGGAGTTCCTGATGAGAGGCCTTGATGCTGTGGGCAGCATTCTGATCCTGCTTTTTTCCGCGCCGGTAACGATCCTGATCCCCCTGCTTATCAAAATTTCATCTTCAGGGCCGGTTTTTTACAAGCAGCAAAGAGTCGGCAAAGACGGCAAGCTCTTTACCCTGTACAAATTCAGAACGATGGTCGACGATGCGGAGAAGGAAGTCGGCCCGGTCCTGGCAAGCAGGGAGGATCCACGTGTTACTAAAATCGGGAAGATCCTGCGCACAACACGACTGGATGAGCTTCCTCAACTTCTCAACGTGCTGCAGGGTGACATGAGCCTGGTCGGCCCCAGGCCGGAACGGCCGCACTTTGTCAAGCGGCACAAAGTTTTGCATGAAATGAGGCTGGCGGTCAAGCCGGGCTTGACAGGCCTTGCTCAAATTCGAAGCTTCTATGATTTGAAACCCCAGCATAAAATAAAATACGATTACCTCTACATCCAAAAAAGGTCGCTGCTGCTGAACCTGTACATTTTGATCCGGACCATTCCCGCCGTCTTCTCCAGAAAAGGCTGGTAATCCCCACTCCATTGCACGTTAGTTTGAAATCCGTTGTATCTATTCACAAATGCTTGTGGTTATTAGCTACAAGACTTTGTAGAGCACAATTTTCCTTGATTTTTTTTGTTCATCCACCCACAAAGAAATTTCTTCCCGCATAGATCCGCCGGCATCAAGCTCTTCATCTCCGTCCCTGACAATCCGCACAACATACTTAGCCCCCTCGGGGATATCTTTTTCATATACCAGTCCTGTGCGTTCCGCGTAAAAACTGATGCGCACATCCGGAACAGCAACAGTATCCTCTTGCCGTGTATTTTCCATCAGCCACTGCGCCGCCGCCCTGTAGCCCCGTTTATCCGCGCCTAACGGCTTGAACAATTTTGGCGTACAAATCCCCACCCCTATGACCAATAGCACAAAAAAGTATCGCCGCGAATGCCGATTGTTCTGAACCTGTTTTCCGTGAAATTTGTCAACAATCCACTTCGCCAGTATTTCCAGACCTGCCGGCACATAAAAAATCAGCATCACAGTCAACGGCAGACAATGCCTCCTGCTTATATATCCCGAGCCCTGATATAGCATAATCATCATCATGACATTAAGTAAGACAAAAGCCGGTATAAAGAATTTCTCGATACCACCTGCTTCTGATTTTCGCCGCACTCGAGCGTAAGCGCCAATCAGAAGGGCCGGCACGAAGTAGTGCAGTAAATTATCGCTCATACTTCCTGCAAATTCGCCTATTGCCTTGAC
>JBARSG010000602.1:0-1708 GCA_049644625.1 Desulfobacterales bacterium
TAAGCCGCCGTATCCGGGGGAAAACCTGGCCTCTATTTCAGTTGTTGTGGAACGGGAAAGAGCTCGCCTGAGACCCATTTGCAACGGTTTTGAAAAAAAAATGAACTGAAAGAGAAGTATGGAGATAGATCAATTCTGGCACATTCTCAAAACCGACTTCGGCTATCGGAGCCCCCGAAAACGTCGTTTTCTGGTAGAGAAATTTCCCTTTTGGGCTACATTCATCTATTACATACAGCTTGTGAGTATCATCTTTATGGAAAGCCTAACCGCACGCAAGGGGGCTTATGAACGAAAGGCCTGGGCACGTGGTTCTCTGAGTATTTTTAAAATTGTAGAAACTGTAGGCGGGAGATTTAATGTGTCAGGACTGAAAGGATTGATAGATCATCAGGGGCCGTTAGTCTATGTTGCCAACCACATGAGCCTGCTCGACACCCTTGTTCTTCCTTGTATTCTCCTTTTCTTGAATAGAGTCACGTTTGTAGTTAAGAAAGGGCTTTTAAGATACCCGGTTCTCGGCTCGATCATTAGAGCAACTCATCCCATCGCAGTTACACGGCAAAATCCCCGGGAAGATTTGAAATTGGTCTTGAACAAAGGACAAACATCGATTTCTCAAGGCTGTTCGATCGTAATATTTCCCCAAGCCACCAGAAGCGCCGTGTTTGATGCTGCATCTTTTAATTCACTGGGAGTTAAGCTGGCGCGAAAAGCCGGGGTATTTGTGGTCCCGGTTGCATTAAAAACCGATTTTCAGGGTAATGGAAGGATCATCAAAGATATAGGCGCTGTGGACCCCAGCAAAGAATTATATATAAAATTTGGAAAACCGATACCTGTGGAAGGGAACGGGCAGTTAACACATCAACGGATCGTTACGTTCATTACGGAAAACCTGACCGCATG
Source organism: Desulfobacterales bacterium (assembly GCA_049644625.1). Classification (GTDB taxonomy): domain Bacteria; phylum Desulfobacterota; class Desulfobacteria; order Desulfobacterales; family UBA11574; genus S5133MH16. Next base: position 910 of record JBARSG010000602.1, read on the forward strand.
GGGTGCAAAAGTTAATCGAAATATTTCGTGAACCCTATGCCCTGACCTAGTGTCCATCCATAAATGATGATTTTTGTTCAAGATCAAGGCATGCGAAAAAAATAACCGCAGACATATAGTTGATATTTCGAGGATTATTTTTTGAGCATAACGCAGAGATTGGGCAAAAAGACTATTAATGGATGGACACTAACCTAAGCATCCGTATCAGGCACTATGGGCATGGGGACCTTTATAAACTGAACCCCCTCTTCTTTTAACGTCTTTTCTTCCCCCTTGGTACTGACACCTCTGATGTTTCTCGGCTCTATAACGCCATAATGCATTTTTAAGGCTTCTTTGGTAAAATCAGATCCCACATCATCAAAATTTTTCTCTACAAAATCGACTATCTTCCGATTAATATCTGCAAGATCTTCATGCTGATCATAAAAATTTTTTAAAGATGAAGACGATTTTATGGCAAAAGTCGAAGGGACCCTGGCAATGGACGTGCTCTCACAAATGGGGCATGAAATAAAGCCGTTTTTTTTCTGTTCTTCGTATGTCTGTCCGTCTTCAAACCAACCCTCAAAGGAATGGCCGTTGATACATTGTAAATCATATGCTATCATAAACTAATACCGTTTTTAAAATAGATGAATTCGCAAAAGGTCGCATTTATCACATCTCAGGCTTTAAGATTTAAGTTTAAGGCGATTAAAATTAGATAATTTAACAGATAGTTAAAACTTAACACCTAAGATGTAACACACTTGTAAAAAAGTTATTTTCTGGCTTTTGACGAGACTGTCAAAAC
>JBARSG010000603.1:0-4339 GCA_049644625.1 Desulfobacterales bacterium
CTGGCAATCTTTTTCGGAAAAAACATCAAACACACGTTTGTTCTGTCGCTTGGGGGTAACAACCTGACAAATGATATCAGCATCGGTTTGCGCGCATCGCAGGCGGAAGCTGAAAAGATCAAAATAAAATACGGCACCTGTATTGCTCGGGATATCAGCAATGAAGAAACCATTGAAGTCCCGGGTATGGGGGGGCGCAAGCCAAGAAAACTTCCCAGACAGATTCTGGGAGAAATATTAGAACCCCGTATCGAAGAGATCTTCACATTAATAAAAAGGGAAATCTTTCGGGCCGGTATGGACAACGTCATCACATCCGGCCTGGTTCTGACCGGCGGATCATCCCTTTTGCACGGTATGACGGATATTGCCGAATCGATTTTCGATGTTCCAAGCCGACTCGGCACACCCATGGGAATCAGCGGCCTTATCGATGTGGTCAACAATCCCATGTATGCCACCGGTGTGGGGCTTGTCCTGTACGGGGCAAAAAATCAACCCGAAAAGAAATTCAGAATTCGTGACTCAAACATTTTTCACCGGGTCATGGCTCGGATGAAACGGTGGTTTAAAGATGTAATTTAAACTTATTTTACAGGAGGTGGGGAAAAATGTTTACTTTGGTAGAAAATGAAAATTCTGCAAAAATCGTGGTAATTGGGGTTGGAGGAGCTGGTGGAAATGCTATTAACAATATGATCGATTCCAAGCTCCAGGGGGTAAAATTTATCGCCGCCAACACAGATTCACAGGCTCTTGACATCTCCAAGGCATCCATCAGGATGCAGATTGGAGAAAAGCTGACACAGGGACTGGGCGCCGGCGCTGATCCTCAAATCGGAAGGGATGCCGCGATTGAGAATTCCGAGGCCATCAAAAATGCGCTTGAGGGGAGCCACATGGTGTTCATCACTGCAGGATTCGGCGGCGGGACCGGGACCGGGGCTGCACCGGTTATCGCTGAACTTTGTAAAGACATTCATGCCCTTACCGTTGCGGTGGTGACAAAGCCTTTTTCATTTGAAGGCCGAAAACGGGAAAAACAGGCTGAAGAGGGGATTAATTCCCTTAAAAAAGTTGCTGATACTGTTATCACCATACCCAATGACCGGCTGAGGGGACTTGCGTCAAAAAACGCCAAAATGACCGACATGTTCAAAAAGGCTGATGAGATTCTGCTCCATTCGGTCAAGGGCATTACTGATCTTATTATGATGCCGGGATTGATCAATCTCGACTTCGCCGATGTCAGGACAATCATGTCTAAAGCCGGTATGGCCATCATGGGCATTGGTACATCCAATGGTGAAAACCGTTCCCTGGAAGCTGCCGAACGCGCCATATCCCATCCCCTGCTGGAAGATATTTCCATTTGCGGCGCCAAGGGAGTTTTGATCAACATAGCCAGTAACAGCGATTTAACAATGGAAGAGGTGACCGAAGCTTCAGAGCGGATATATAATGAAGTCGGAGAAAATGCCGATATTATCTGGGGAACCGTGATAGACGACACTCTGGGCGATGAGATGCGGGTAACCGTTATTGCAACCGGAATCGATTCAAGTCCCAAATCCGAATTGGGAACCGAGCTCAGAGGCAAGATCAGAGATATCACCTTTGACGACTTAAACGATGCCGTAGATTATGACGAACCCACATTTATCCGCCGGAAACAAGCGGTGGGTGAATTGAGCGGCGCTACATACAGAGGATACAAAGGCATTGTAGTTGATAACAACGACCTTAATGACCTGGATGTGCCGACATTTTTAAGAAAAAAGGCGGACTAGCACCTAAACTTTGATTTTTTGTGTTTTTATGTGAAAAAATCAATGGCATGGAAAACCGACAAATTCCATAAAAGATTTGCTGAATCGGAAATCGGAACCATTCGCAAACCATGGAAAGGGCGGATCAAAGTCGCCCTGGTCTACCCCAACACGTATCATGTTGGAATGTCCAACCTCGGTTTTCAGACGGTATATTATTTACTCAATAAAATTAATCACGTTGTATGCGAAAGGGGTTTCCTCCCGACGGATAAAAGGCCGGGATCAGCTCGTATCATCACCATAGAATCCGGAAGTCCTATTTCTGCTTTCGACGTCATCGCTTTTTCTGTCTCATTTGAAAATGACTTTCCCAACCTCCTGACCATTCTTGAAAAGGCAGGACTTCCTCTGCGATCCAGTAATAGAGAGAGCCCCCACCCTCTCATCATCGCAGGGGGAGTCGCCTTTTTTTTAAACCCCGAACCTGTAACGCCCTTTGTCGATTGTTTTCTGATCGGGGAAGCCGAAGCTATTCTTCCCCGGTTTTTTGATACAGATTTACCTGAATTGCTGAATCAAGATAGAACGTCGTGTTTAAAAAGCCTTGCCCGAAACGTCCCCGGCACCTATGTTCCGGAGTTTTACAATGCCACATACCATTCAGACGGAACATTTCGTGCAGTTGAACCGCTATTAGACGTGCCCGTTAAAATTGAGCGCCGGTTTTTAAAAGATCTTTCCCGGACTCCGACTTGCAGTGCCGTATTAACCCCGGATACCACGTTCGACCGTACATTTCTGATTGAGCTCGGTAGAGGCTGTCCCCACGGATGCAGATTTTGCAGCACGGGATTTATTTACAGACCGCCAAGATTCAGACCCTTTTCGCTTCTCGAAAAATGTATGCAACACGGCGTTTCCATGACCGACCAGATCGGTCTTGTTGGCGCTGCAGTCTCGGATCATCCCGAAATCAATAAGCTTTGCAACCAGAAATTTGAAAAGGATATCAGAATATCGTTCAGCTCCCTCAGAGCGGACGCCCTTTCTCCTGAACTCCTGTCCGTGCTCAGGCAAAGTAAGGTCAAAACCGCTACGATCGCACCTGATGCGGGTTCCCAACGGTTGCGCAACATCATTAACAAGGGCATAACCGAAGAAGATATCCTCAACGCTGCTGAAACCCTTGTGGCTGAAGGCATACCCAACTTGAAGCTTTATTTTATGGTGGGGCTCCCGTTGGAAACCATGGATGATGTTGACGCCATTGTCACACTTTGCAAACAGATAAAGCACAAATTTCTCAAATCGAGCAGAGCCAGAAAACGTATCGGAGAGATAACCGTTAGTCTAAGTAGTTTTGTTCCCAAGCCGTTTACCCCTTTTCAATGGGTGGCCATGGATGATATTGGTTCATTGAAAAACAAGATAAAAACCATAAAACAAGGTCTTAAAAGAGTTGCAAATGTTCGTGTGCATGCGGACGTCCCTCGATGGGCTTACATTCAGGCCCTGTTGTCACGGGGCGACCGTAAGGTGGCGCAAATATTATCCCTGGCCAATAAGAATCGGGGGAACTGGCCCAAAACCTTTAAAGCATCTCCCGTAAACCCTGATTTTTACGTCCTCCGGGAGCGCTCTTTAGATGAATTGTTCCCCTGGGACTTTATTGATCACGGCATCAACAAGTCGTTTCTCAAACAAGAGTACAAAAGAGCCCTGCAGGGCAAAACCTCTCCGCCATGCCCTATGGAATCCTGCACGATCTGCGGAGTCTGCAAAGAAAACAACAAAGATTAATCGATCGCTGCCAATCGCTATGGGTTAAAAAATACTGGGGAATTAGATGATTATACTGCCCCGCCCACGGATTTTACTTTACTGACAATGCGGTCGGAACCGCGCTCCCTGTAATCGACCTTGGCGGACATATATATCCTGCCGCAGTCTTTTTTCAGTTCTTTAAAGCAGCGGGTAACCACGTCCATAAGCTCGTCCCACTCCCCTTCTATGGTCGTGCCCATGGGGCCGAGCTTATATTGCAAGCCGCTGTCTCTGATAATCGTCACAACCCTGGCCACATATGGGCTCACACTTTCGCCCTTGCCAACCGGAAATATGGAAAAATCAATGAGTGTGCTCATAAGATCCTCTCGTTTAGGGATATTGGCTGCTTTCGGAAATAAATATGTGCCGGTTCAATAACAATGCTGCCGGTTTATCTCTTTGGTATCACAAAAGAATATAGAACAAAACAAAAAAGGCCACGGCCAACCAGACAACGGGCATGAACTTGCTAATTTTTATGGTGCAGTAAACAAGCGTGCTTTTCCTGATGCCATGTAATACGAACGCGCTTACAAAGACTTATTGTATTCATTTAATCTTATTGATAATGACTCAATAAGGTTATCTTTAAAATTTTATACATTACAGTAAAGAATCCTGGCCCACAGGACCAGGTTTCCAAGATTAAATAAAGAGCACAAAAAAGGTCTATGCTATGAACATCAAGACGAAATCTCTCATTATTTTAATTGGGTTAGGAATCATTGATATGGTAATCC
>JBARSG010000604.1:0-2493 GCA_049644625.1 Desulfobacterales bacterium
CCTTCATAATCAGATAAAGCCAGGAACTGTGGGTGAAATCGAGTATCTTCCTTTGCATATTCTTGTAATGTTTCAGCATACAACATATTGGGTTCAAAACCATAAACGTGGGCCCCGGGAAATTTACGAAGAAGCTTTCTCGATATGCGGCCGTTACTAGCACCGGCATCAATAATTCCGGTAACCTCAATCCCCTTTAGAAAATAGGCCATGATCTGGTAAGGATTGTCAAGAGATATCAGGTTTTTATTCTTTCCAAGAAGTATTTTTTTAATAAAAGAACTAAATCGGTTAGACATGGTTTACCTTTTGTAAAAGCAGTGTCAAATAGAAGACTACCTATACTAATTTTTCATTTACCTGAAAGAACATTAAATAAATTTTCTGCTACTGTTATTAGATTGTGGTTTTTTTCAATTAGGTTATGTCCAATACGTCCCATGGATGTTGCTAAGTCACGATTTATCATAAGCTTTTCCAGGGCATAAAACCATTCCTTTTCATTCGATACGGCAATGCTGTTTCTATCGTTGAGAATTTCACATGTAGCGCCGATTACATTTCCAACAACCGGTATTCCACATGCAAGATATTGCATGGCTTTGATGGGCGACTTTCCCCTGGTGTATTCTTCATCGTCCAAAGGGAGAAGGCCAATATCCAGATTTTTCACAAATTCAGGTTCACCACCCGGAATAAACGGATGGTATTCGAACGGGCAACTTAACCTCGGTTTCCGGCCGGAAAAAATGGCCAATTTCAGAAAGGGATATTTTTTTAACAAATGAGCCAAAACCGGACCAAGTTTTTCTATCAGCGGAACGTTGACCGGAGCACCTGCCCACCCCATGATTATTTCATCTCTATGGATTCTATTGCGGGGTTTCCAGATGTCTGTATCAAGGGCCATGGGAATTACTTTAACCGAGTCTGAATACTTACGAGCGTAACCGGCAAGAAAATGATTAGATGTTGTAACTACATTGGCGCACTTTAACCATAAATGTAGTCGTCTTTTGACCCTGTAACTTGTTGCCCAGGAATGCGGTTTCCCAGGGCGAGTATAAATGGCATCATCAAAGTCGAATATAGTGCGCTGACTTTTGGCAATCAGTTTTCTAGCAACCGATGTTTTGAAAAGACATTTTTGATTAAATACCAGATCTACCTGCTGCGCCTTTTTTATTATAGAAGCATCGACGGTCTTACGGTTGATAAATTTGATATTAATGCCTTTTTTGCTCAAAAAATCTAAATACTGTACAAGGCGATACTTAGTACTCCCTTTTTCCATATCACGACTGATAATGGCTAAAACGTTCATATTTTCAAATTCAAATGACCTGGCGAAAGACCCCATCCGGGATTTTTCCTTTCCCGTATGCGGTATGCGCATATACTTTATGACCACGTTTCATACAATCATTGGCGATCTTCATAAAATTTTGTTGCTGTCCACCAAAAGGAAAATATTTCTACAGGAATACTCCCGTTGTTATCCCTGTCTGAAAAGATTAAATTTGATTATATACCAAATGGCTTTGATACCGTCTCTCCAGGTTATTTTTTTCCCCTGGTCATAAAGACGGGGCTCATAATAAATCGGAACTTCAAAGATGCGTGCTTTCATTTTTGCAAGTTTAGCGGTGATCTCCGGTTCAAAACCGAAGCACCGACATTCGATATTTATTTTCTTTAAAATGTCTGTTCTGATCATCTTGTAGCAGGTTTCCATGTCTGTAAGGTGCAGATTGGTAAGAATATTGGAAAACAATGTTAACAGTTTATTTCCATAGTAATGGACAAAACTATCCACCATAACTTCATTGCCCGAATATCGGCTGCCATAAACGGCATCGGCATTTTTTTCAACAAAAAATTTATATAGCTTGGGATATTCAAAAGGATCATATTCCAGATCAGCATCCTGAATGATCACCAGATCTCCCGTGAGAAGTTGCTGGGCGGTCCGAATCGCCGAACCTTTGCCCAGATTGGCATTATGATGAATGACCTTAACAAGTTCGTCTTTCGGGTAATTGTCGAGCAATTCTTTTGTTTTATCGGTTGAACAGTCGTTAACGACAATAATTTCCTTGGGCAGATCAACCGCACGTACTCTTTCAATGATTTCCAGAATAGTTTTTTCCTCATTGTAAGCGGGAATAATTACAGAGAGCTTTAGATCTTTTTTCATTTATTAAAGAATCCTAAAATTTTTCGTGTGATGAGGGACCTGCAATATTTTTTCCATGCCATAAGAGTTTCCAATAGTTGGGTAGAACTAACTTGGTGCCACCATCTCAATTATATCTGCCGCCTTTTCATGTCTGCTGTATACATCAGTTTCCTCAATATATTTTTTCCCGTTGAGTTCCCATTGATGTTTGTTTTCTGAAGTCAGCATCGAAACCAGCATATTGTTAAGAGTTTCCTGCCTGAAGGGCGAAGGTACCAGTTATCCCGCACCGGCCCGATCCACATGAAAACCGT
>JBARSG010000605.1:0-4854 GCA_049644625.1 Desulfobacterales bacterium
CATATAGGCTTACACACAGCACAAGCAATAAAATTCCGGTAAGAACAGCGTTTTCCCATTTGGAAGTCTTCATAATAAGTGTCGATATCCTGTTTGTTGAAAATAAAAAGATATCTGAAATTAAAGCAAAAATTACATTTGCATAGCTTAAATATAAGAAATTAAAAATACGTGTCAAGGCACAGTAGGTTTTTCCTTATAAAGATATTCCTCCATATTGTTGGAATAATAACTCAAATTTTGCTCCGCCTGGTGCGAATCCCTGCACTGCTCGAACGGATGACAAATCCGGGTTGGAATGGCCACGGCTGCACACACTTTGCGCCTGAACATCCCCCATTGGCCATGTTGGATTGAACGATTTCTAGAATCTGTTCTTTGGAGTATAGGGGGCCGCAACCCATACCCGGACATTCCTTGGATATACGTTTCCATTTTTTAAGAGAACGTAAATTCTCAAACCAGAAAGGAAATGTTTTGCACTGATAGGGACGGACCGGATAGATTGTGCACCCGTTTTCATAAAAAAAACACCGTCCATCTGCATGTTCTTTAATACTATATCCTGTCTTTATCGGATAGAGATACTTTTCAATGAAAAATGGAACCTGAACAGAAAGGTATTCGGCGATACGCGTGAGTTCATCTTTCCCAACATATATGATCCCCGGATCCCCGGTACAGCATGACCCGCACTGCTGGCATTCAAAATGAATTCCATGATCAAAAAAATAGGATCGATTGTATAATCTTTTCATTAGATTTTTAAAAGTTAGTTCCTTAGTTGTAAATTTTGTGCATTTTATGGCAAAACTTTTTTCTTTTCGCCACAAAGGCACCAAGATTCACCCTGTTAAATAGTTCTAAATTTCGCTTATTATAGATATTCGATGGTACTTTTTAACAAAAATTGATTCTGGTTTTTCAATATTTAACAGGGCAGGCTAAGAAAAAACAATATATATCCTTCGTGCCTGCCCGCCATCGGCTTCGCCTTAGGCGAGGCGGGCGGGTCTTTGTGCCTTGGTGGCAAATATTTCTTGGTTCCGGTTTATCCGGGTGTTTCACCGATTCCTTTACAACTAGTGACTAAAGAACGGTTTCGATTTCTTCGGCAATGCGGACAACTGCTTCCTTTGGATCCTTTGAATCCCTGATGGGCCGGCCGATTACCAGATAATCGGATCCGTCTTGAACCGCCCGAGACGGTGTGGTTACCCGCCGCTGATCATTTTTCCCGCCCGTATCCCAATCCGGACGTATCCCCGGCGTTACCGCAACAAAGTCTTGACCGAATGTTTCCTTTATCATTTTCACTTCAAGTGCAGAGCAGACGATACCCTTACAGCCTGCCTCTTTTGCCATGGTCGCCCGTTTGATTACCAGTTTTGTCAAGTCGTTATAAAATATTTTCTTGAAGCCCGCGGATTGGATGTCTTCATTCAAGATGCTGGTTAAAACCGTAACGCCCAGGAAGCCAACCTTGTCCTTGCTCCCTGTAACCGCAGCTTCAAGCATTCTGGAAGTCTCTCCGCAATGAACCGTTGCAAATGCAACGCCCAAGTCTGCAATATTCTGCATGGCACGTGAAACGGTTGCCGGAATATCATGAAGTTTCAGATCCAAAAATACCCTGGCTGCTCCGGACGCTTTTATGAAATCAATGATATCCGGCCCGGATCGGATAAAAAGTTCCAGACCTATTTTGAACATGCCCACCGACTCCGAAAGCGTTTCAACGTAGTGTTTGGCAGTCTTTACAGAAGAAACGTCCAGCGGGAAAATGATATAATCTTTTGCTTTTTTCATGGTTGGCTTATCCATACTTTTTTCATTGCCACTAAGACGCCAAGGTTCACCCTGTTAAATAGTTCTAAATTTCGCTTAGTATAGATATTCGATGGTACTTTTTAACAAAAATCGACCCTGGTTTTTCAATATTTAACAGGGCAGGCGAAGAAAGATTAATAAATTTATCCTTTGTGTCTAGGTGCCTTTGTGGCAAATATTTTTTGGTTCTTGTTTGTTCAGGTTAGGTTGTAATAATTTTCAAAGCACCGGGAACCACATGAATGACAATCGGCATCATTCCGGGTTGCTCTCCATCAACATCAAGAAATACCGACTGATCCGACAACGCTTCTATTTTTTCCCCGGTCAATGTAACGACTTTGTCAATATCATATATCCTGCCATTGTAAAGATTGGGAAGATTTAAAAAAACTTCAGGAAGGGTCAGGTCTCCGATGACCGTCACATTCAAAAGGCCGTCATAAACCGATGCATCCGGGGCTACACACATACCGCCGCCATGGTACCGGCCATTTGCAACGGCCACGTTCCAGACCTTAAACTCCTGTTCAAAACCATTATCGATTCTAATCCGTATCTGTTTCTTGCCGTATAGAAAAATGGATATGAGCGTCGCCCACATAAAAGAAATAAATGGGCCAAACGCTTTGGTAGTCCTGTTGACCCGTTGAGCGACGTCACCTCCCAGACCGAAACTTGTTATATTATGAAAATAGCGATCACATTCATGACCACGATGATCCCGAAATGAAAGTCTTCCCAAGTCTATAGCGCGAGCATAACCGCCGGCAATCGCATCAATGGCATGTTCTATATTTTGTGGTATGGGGAGGGTTCTGACAAAATCGCAGCCTGTGCCATTGGGGACAAAACCCAACGTCACGGTTGACCGTATAGATTCCTCATGCATCATGATGCCGTTGATTACCTCGTTAAGCGTACCGTCTCCCCCCACGCAGACCAGAAGTCCGGCATCTTTGGCAACGGCATCTTCTGCAAACATCACCGCATCACCGGGCTTTTGTGTCATATAAGTTTCAAAATGACCCAGACGATCTCTGGCAACCGCTTCAATATAAGACCAATTTGATCCCGTTGAACCGTTTCCGGCATGCGGATTGACGACAAAAGCGATCTTTGAAAAAGCCATACCTGATTTGCCTCAAGAGATTTTTCGCCATAAAAAGCACAAAATTTACAATCAAGAGATTATATAGCTTATAATTCTCCATCCATAAAGCATTTTTTCCAACCTGCATTTTAAATTTTAAATAAATCTATTGAAATAAATGACTTTAAAATGGTATGAACTTTATTTTAAAAACCAAGATAAATTCTTCATTACAAATTTAATTCAGAAAGCTCTGGAAAAAGAAATGGATGTAACCGAAAAACAGCAGACCCTTTTGCGAATGCTTCCCGGAGTGGATTATATCCTTGAGCTTTCAAAGGAAGATCCTTTCTTTAATAACATTCCCAAATCCGTTCTGGTTCGCTCGATTCGCTCTGTGGTTGAGAATCTTCGGACAATTATTATGGATGGCAAACAGGATATAACGGAAACGAAACTTTCAGATTCCATAATCCTCGAAACGGTTAAAAATACTGTTAGACAAGCGATGACGTCGAATCTGAAACGCATTGTCAACGCCACCGGTGTTGTTGTCCATACAAATCTTGGCCGATCAATACTTGCTGATGATGCTGTGGAGAATCTTTTGACTATTGCAAGCAGATATTCCAATTTGGAATTTGATTTGTCAACAGGCGTTCGCGGTTCCAGATACAGCATTGTTGAAGATATTTTATGTGAAATAAGCGGTGCTGAAGCGGCCATGGTGGTGAATAACAATGCCGGAGCCGTGCTCCTTTGTTTAGAAACCCTATCCAAAGGAAAAAAGGTTATTGTATCACGGGGAGAACTTGTGGAAATTGGCGGTTCATTCAGAATTCCCGATGTAATGGCCAAAAGCGGTGGTATTTTAAAGGAGGTCGGCACCACAAACCGTACCCACCGTGACGACTATGAAAATGCCATCGAGCATGACACGGGTCTTTTGTTAAAAGTCCATACTAGCAACTACAGCGTCGTGGGTTTTGCAGCAGATGTTTCGCTGGAGGAGCTTGTTGCCCTGGGTGCAAAATATCAGATTCCGGTGATGGAAGATCTCGGCAGCGGTACTTTTGTTGATTTTTCAAAATACGGTTTATTAAAGGAGCCGACCGTCCAGGAATCAGTGGCGGCCGGAGCGGATGTTGTCACTTTTAGCGGGGACAAGCTCCTTGGAGGTCCTCAGGCCGGCATTATCGTCGGAAAAAAGGATATACTTGGCAGAATCAAGAAAAATCCGATTACCAGAGCGCTTCGCATTGATAAGCTGACCCTTGCCGCGCTTGAAGGCACCATACGACATTACAGAAACATAGACAGGGAAATGAATTCCATTCCCACACTACGCATGTTGACTCTTCCTGTGGGTCATATTGAAACAAAAGCAATTGAGCTTGCTAAATTGCTGGAGAATACAGGCGACCCCCGCATGTCTGTAAAACTTATGGATCTTTCCTCCAGACCGGGCGGCGGCTCGTTTCCGCTATTAAAACTGCCCAGTAAAGGTGTCGGCGTCACGGTTCAGGGGGTATCTGTAAATTTCATCGAAAAAAAGATGCGCGGCAACGACATTCCCATAATCGGGAGGATAGAAGAAGATCGTTTTATTATGGATTTGAGGACCATACTGGATGATGAACTGCCTATTATTAAAAAAGCATTCGAAAACATGCTGAGAAAGGTCTGATTATGACACACAAAAAGCCGGAATTATTTCATCACCGCAGCTCCAGCCGGCAGTTTCTTTTCTGCAAATCAGATTCTACGCCAAAGGATGACAAGGTAGAGGATGCTTATAGTCTTAAATACAGCAGACTTTCAAAAATGTTTCCGGACATCCTTGGCGGGAAACATTTCGTGGATCACGCCATGACCGCACTCGGTTCTTCAACAAAGTTTGAGGCTATGATTGTCAAAATCGACACTATAAA
>JBARSG010000606.1:0-1754 GCA_049644625.1 Desulfobacterales bacterium
GATGTCTTTCATCCGGAAAGCTCGTTGTACTAACAAGGCGTATATTGAAAAACCAAAAACCCGGTCTGTTATTCAGGCCGGGTTTTTTATTATGGATTCATTGTTTTCAAAATGTCCATAGCATTGACTTAAAAGAATCTGCCGGCTTATCCTTTGAGAATTTTCGGTTAGTCTAAAATCTGTCAAAGAACGGCATTTTTTTTAACAAAAAATGTCAAATTCCAATGGCCTGCAATACCCGCATTTAAGCTAACTAATTGAAATCTGGTTATTATCAATTTTTGCATGATTTTTGCATGATTTTTGCTTGTAATAACTTGCAATAACGGCAACAAGTCTATTGTGGCCGAAATTCAGGTCATTTTTCCATAACAAGTGATCAAGTACCGAAATAATGGATGTCAGGAATAACGGCCCATAAAGATTAGATACCTTAACGTCAGAGGAGTTATTTATTTGTTTTAAAATTAATATAATTTAACCTTAACATCGTCAGTTAATTATTGGATAAATCTACGTAGTGAAAGGGCAAACCCGCTGAAAGGCGGGGACGCAAAGCCACGGGTCTAAAGTTTAAACGCCAAGACAGCCGGGCTGCCAAATACCTGTAGACGTCATCTCGTCCGATCCAGAAGGCATTATGCCTTGAGCCATCTAAAGGCGCCTTTCTCACTAGAAGCTATCCAAATACGAAGAGAAAGGGGCGCCTGTTATGGTCGCAATTTTAAGTAAATATCGATTTAATTATTCTTTTCTTTTTTGGTTTGTTCTTTTAACGATAGCTCTCTTTGTTTTTTCCATACCCAATTCTTCAGGGTCGACTCAGGTGACATTGGAATGGAGTCCAAACAGTGAACCTGATTTGGCCGGTTACACACTTTTTTGCCGCGAGCAAGGCCAAAACTATGATTATGCTAATCCGTGCTGGGAAGGCACGGATACCACCTGCACGATTTATGATCTGGATGAAACTAAGACTTATTTTTTTGTGGTCAGAGCAGTCGATACTGAGGGATTTCAGAGTAGCGATTCCAACGAGACGTTTCTTGAGGCAGGGACAACGCCGGATAATCAGCCGCCCATAGCAGATGCCGGTCCAAACCAGACGGTTAATGAAGGCCAGCTCGTGGGCTTGGATGGCTCTAACTCATTAGATTCGGATGACGGTATTGCTTCTTATGTTTGGGTGCAAACAAGTGGACCTCAAGTCACCCTTTCTGATCCTAATGGACAACAGTCGACTTTTACGACGCCCGATGTTGATGCAGGGGGTGATTCTCTGACTTTTGAATTGACCGTTTCGGATCACAACGGAATTCAGAGTACGGATTCGTGTGTTGTGAATGTTACCTGGCTGAACGAGCCGCCCCAGGCTAACGCCGGACTTGATCAGACTGTAGATGAAGGGACTGTTGTTAGTTTAGATGGATCTTTTTCTTTGGATATTGATGATGGCATTGAGGGTTACTCGTGGAATCAAACCAGCGGCCCGGCGGTTACCCTTTCAGATCCAGCGTCATGCCAGCCGACCTTTACGGCGCCGAACGTTGAACCGAATGGTGTTTCCCTTACCTTTAATCTTAAGGTAACCGATGCCGGCGGATTGCAAAATACGGACTCATGTATTGTGAATATCAGCTGGCAAAACCAACCCCCAACTGCAGTTATTGCTCCAGAATACATAGAGCCTTTAGAAGGGACTTTAGTTACATTGGATGGATCAGTCTCAACGGATTCTGATGATGGTATTGCCT
>JBARSG010000607.1:0-2759 GCA_049644625.1 Desulfobacterales bacterium
GCTCTACGCTGCGGGCGAATATAGATGCCTTGAGCAGCAGGAATATGCAGACCTTGTCTGTGATTTTCTGGAACATATTCCGAAAAATATGGTTATTCAGCGGCTCACCGGAGATCCACACCCTGAAGAACTTGTTGCCCCCATGTGGGCCCTTAAAAAAACAGAGAATATGGCCCTGATAAAAAAAACTCTGGGAAAAAGGGATTCGTGGCAGGGAAAGCTATGGGTTGCAAAAAAATAAAATGGTTTCATAAAAACTATTTCTTATAAATATATCTACTGTTATTTCAACAAGTTAATTGTTTGTGAATGCTATGGCGCATGGCTCTTTTGTATTTACAAAGTATACGATAAAATTTTCATTCCAAGGATTAGCGTAATAATTCCAAGCAACCTTGTGGTTCTAGATTCATTCGAATAAAGACAAGTCCAAGCACCAATTCCGATCCAGACCAAACAGATTAGACAAACAATCCAATTTCCCATCAATATCCTCCTTTACTCCTTTATATGAATTGGTAATGTAAATAGGCAAAAATCATGCCGAATCAATTTTATTCTAAATAATTATTTAAATATTAGAGGGTTATATTCTTGACATGCTGAGAATTTCTGTAATAATTCATAGGAAAATATATAAAGTTGTGGGATAAAATACCTAAAGAAATGTGAAAAGTTTTACATATTTTTCTATTAAAGTTTCGGAGAGGGAAGGGGGGATTTTTAGGACCGCTTAGAGGGTTTAATGCTTATGTAAAAACCACAATACTATGATACCGGGTGTCTTCAGAGTCGCAAACATACAGGTCGAAACTTATTATAACGATCCGGCTGTTTTTGTATATCCTTGTACAATCGGATAATTTCTGCCATAACCGAACGCCTTTGACGTTACCTTAAGGCCGGGAGCCGCCTGATATCGCTTGTATTCGTTTCTGTCGACCTTGAAGATAACCTCCTCTATAATATTTTTATCAAACCCCATTTGAACCAGTTCATGGGCCCCTTTGAAGTCTTCAATATATCCTTTTAAAATAGAATCAAGGATTTCATAAGGCGGCAGGTCGTCCTGATCGGCTTGATTAGGTTTGAGTTCAGCGGAAGGTGCTTTGGTGATGATCCGTGGTGGAATAAATTCTTTTTCTCGATTTATAAAGCGAGCCAGATCATAAACGGTGGTTTTTGGAACATCTGAAATTACTGCCAGTCCTCCTGTCATGTCGCCATAGAGCGTACAGTAGCCCACGGCCAGCTCAGACTTATTGCCCGTAGAAAGTACAAGGGAACCATGTTTGTTGGACAGGCCCATGAGAATTGTTCCCCTGATTCTAGCCTGGATATTTTGTTCCGTGACGCCGGGTTCGCTCTTTTTGAAAGACGGTGAGAGAAACCTTAAAAATTCTTTAAAGATACCATTTATGGGGATCCTGGTAAGCACTATGCCGAGGTTTTCGGCAAGTTCCTCAGTATCTTCGAAATTTTCTTTTGAAGTATACTGAGACGGCATAAATACAACGGAAACATTTTCCCGCCCTAAGGCTTTAACCGCAATACATGCTGTCAGGGCTGAATCGATGCCTCCGCTTAACCCCACAACAACCTTTGAAAAACCACACTTTGTAACATAGTCGCGGGTTCCCATGACAAGGGCTTTGAGTATAGATTCTGTATCCGAATTTGAAATCAGATGGAGGTCGCCTTTGGATGACTCGGGTGCTTCCGAATCAAAAACAATAAGATCTTCATCAAAATCACATGCTCTGGCCACAACATTTCCGTCTTTGTCAAAAACAGTGCTTATTCCATCGAAGAGAACACTGTCATTTCCCCCGACCTGGTTGGCAAATATGAAAGGAACGCCGTATTTTCGGGCCATGGAACCAAACATATTCAATCTGAATTCTCTGGTTCCCACATAAAAAGGAGATGCAGATACATTGATAACCAGATCAGCGCCGGCTTTTACAAGCAGTGCCACAGGATCTGTGGCGTATAGTCTTCTTTTGAAAATATCCTCGTCGTTCCAGGCATCTTCACAAACGGTAAGTCCTATGCTGTGTTCCTTGTAAGGATATGGTGAGCTTTCCCGTCCGGGTTCAAAATACCGGCGCTCATCGAATATGTCGTATGTGGGCAGAAGCCTTTTATGAACTTTGTGCAATATGTTGCCGTCTTCAAAATGAACCGCAGAATTGAAAAGGGGTTTTCCTTTATCGGTAGAATTTTTATCCACAAATCCGCATATAACTCCGATACCTTTTATTGCCGACAGAAGTCTGTCTAAACAGGCAAGATTGGCATCGACAAAATCGTTCTTTTCAAGAAGATCGCGTGGCGGATATCCCGAAATTACGAGTTCTGAAAAAACAACCATATCACATTTAAGTTCAATGGCCTTATCAGCAAAACATTTAATTTTGCCAAAATTATAGTTAAAGTCACCGATAATGGGATTAATTTGTGCAATCGCTATTTTCATGGCAATTAAGACAAATAGGACACAGAGTTCCACAGATATACACAGATATATACACAGATAACATTATTATTTTTTAATTTAAAATCTTGATAATCTGTGTTTATCTGTGTCCAAAAAAGGAAACACCTATACTATCTATTTATTGTTATATATTTACTCAGCTTGCAAGAATTTTTTTATAAGCCGGCGGATTTCTCTTAGCTGTCCGGGTTCTCTCCATACAATCTCCGGGTCGGCTTTGAACCAAGTCAACTGACGTTTTGCATATCTTCTTGTATCT
>JBARSG010000608.1:0-2605 GCA_049644625.1 Desulfobacterales bacterium
ATCAAATGGTGCGATCTGCGCTGTGAGTATGCCGACTTTGCAAAGGTTGACGCTCTGGATGGAAGCTGCCGAACTTTTCAGTCACTCTGGTGTAACACACTTAAAAAGCATGTAACTAAAAACGCACCCTGTGAAGTCTTGTTCGGCAAAAGACGACCCACAACCGAGTTTTAAAATTCAATTGAAAAAATTTCTATTTTACTGGTTTCCGATTATCCTTTACTGTCTTTTAATTTTCATTCAGTCTTCGTATCCCTCCTTTAAAAATGCCCCTGAATTGCCTTACATTGATAAAATGCTCCATTTTGTCGCCTATGCACTTCTCGGCGCCCTTTTTTTAAGAGCATTCAAAACATCTCGGATAAAAAATAATTTAAAACTTATGTTGATACTCAGTTTTGTTCTATCGTCTCTTTACGGAATCAGTGATGAAATTCACCAGTATTTTGTTCCTTACAGAGATGCTGATTTTATGGATGTTCTGGCGGACATGCTCGGCGGTATCATGGGGGTTTATATCTATCAAGCAATGGCCCGGAAGATTTCCGCCGGGTAAAAGTGATGAACCACGGGTTTGATCGAAACCTGTCAATGATGTAATTCTGTCACAGTTTTTTTACCTAATGATTCTCAATGTTGGAGTAAAACTTACCTAATTGTGCATTCCTGGATAAAACGGTCCAATTGAGATATCTGATTTGGCATCATTTTTCCAAATTGCACGCCTAATAACTTTGTTCTTAAGTTGCTGGAAGAATTTTTGCTGGCCTCATGGGAGGTCCAAACAATTTTAAACGGTACATTTCTCAAATATGTAAAACAGATACTATCTTGGATAAATAATACATCTAATTCAAATGGTTCGTTTGATTCGCCATTTCTATCGATATAACGAAAGGCAAGCCCGCCTTTGCTGATATTGATGATTTGACAATATTTAGCCCTAACAACAAGAGCATCCCCATCCACGCTCATATTCTTAGTTTGTTCCTGTTTTGCGGGTAATGGCCTGATCATAGCAATTGCACCGCTTTTGACTTTGAATCGTTCATGCTTCCTGCGCTCTATAAACTCTTTTTTATTGGTCATATCTAAAGTTCCCGTTGTTGGATTTCACGGTATCATTTCCTTTGGACATGGTTTTATTTGAGTACTATTCAACATACGTGCCAAATTCTGTTTTGTGAGGATAAGATGATAAAAAACTTTATTTTATGGTGGGTTATGAGAATTTGTTTGTGAGGGGTTGGGAATTATCCATGGCGACGGGATAAGAAAATGCACAGAAAAATGTGCATGATGCCCTGTTTTTTGTGCATGACCATTTCGAGTTAAAAATTTTTTGTTGATTATTCAGGATAAGAAAATATGGACCAACCAAATAAAAAATGGGGCCATCGCTGGCCCCACAGAGAAATCTTATTGATATTTTTTATTATTTTTAATTATCAATAGTTACATTTTTCGATATTGAATTGCTTACCCCCTTATCATCGGTAACAGTAAGGGTAACTGAGTAATTCCTGAACTTGGTGTATCTATGCTCGGGATTTTGCTCCGTGCCGGTCTTTCCGTCACCAAAATTCCAGAACCATGAGACAATGGCGCCATCTCTGTCGCTGCTGTTATCGGTGAATAAAGCCACTTTTTTGGAGGTGACAACACTGAAAGCAGCCGTAGGCGGATTATTGGGGAGTTCGTTTTGCCTGACATAAACAGAACTATCGGCTGTACCTTGAAGTCCTCCAAAGTCTTTCACCGTCAATTTGAATTTGAGATTCTTACCATTCTGGTCTGTTTTCGGCGCCGTAAAAGTCATTACGGCTGATGTGGAATCAGAAATGGACACAGGGTCTCCTTCAACCTGGGTCCAAAGATGTGAGGCAATACCATCATCAGAATCCGTTGAGACTGATCCATCCAATGTAACTAAAGTCTCTTCTATAGACTCCATGTAGTCTGGAGCAATAACTGCAGTTGGGGGTTGGTTTTGCCAACTGATATTAACAATACATGAGTCCGTACTTTGCAATCCGCCGGCATCGGTTACCGTAAGATTAAAGGTAAGGGAAACACCATCCGGTTCAACGTTCGGCGTCGTGAAGGTCGGCTGAGACGACGCTGGATTTGAAAGGGTAACCGATGGACCGCTGATTTGATTCCACGAGTAACCCGCAATGCCATCATCAATATCCAAAGAATAAGATCCATCTAAAGTAACAACAGTCCCCTCATTTACAGTTTGATCAAATCCGGCGTTAGCCTGAGGCGTTTCGTTCAGCCAGGTAACATTCACCACACACGAATCCGTACTCTGAAGTCCGTTGTGATCGGCAACGGTCAATTCAAAAGTCAGAGAATCGCCCCCTGCACCAACATCGGTCGCCGTAAAAGTCGACTGTTGTCCATTAGGATCGGAAAGGGTGACTTGAGGTCCGCTTGTTTGCACCCAAGCATAAGAAGCAATGCCGTCATCCGAATCTAATGAGTTGGAGCCATCCAAGCCGACGAGCTGGCCTTCATTAACCGTCTGATTTGGACCGGCATCTGCTATGGGCGGCTGATTATCCGGCGTTGTCCCTGCCTCAAGAAACGTCTCGTTGGA
>JBARSG010000609.1:0-2192 GCA_049644625.1 Desulfobacterales bacterium
GCTCCAAGATATTTACGAAACCTTCGGCTGGAAGACAAGAATTATCGCTCCCCTGGCAGGGATATACGTTTATGCTGCTCTTAAAAAAGAAGAAAGACGCCTGGCAAACGGATGGACGTATGAGCCCGATTGTTTTTATGAAAAAAATGCTGCGGCCTTGGCTCTGGAAAATGCCTCACCGCCTTACTCCGAACCGCTATCCCCAAAAATTAGATACGTTTCATGTAAGCCTTCTCTCGTTTCCGGCAGATAGGCACTTAGTTGTAAATTTTGTGCTTTTTATAGCAATACTTTTTCCATTCTGCCACTAAGGCACCAAGACACTAAGGCGCCGCCCCAGAGGGGCTCTGCCCCGGAGGGAAAGAATAATAAATATATCCTTTGTGTCTTAGTGTCTTTGTGGCAAATATTTTTGGTTCCGGCTTGTTCGGGTTAGGCACTTTTATCCTGAACGGATGCTTCGCGCCGGTTTGTCCGGGCCAAGTATTAGCAATCTGAATTGATTATACGAGTTGTTGCAAAAAGGTTTTCAAGCATATCGATTTGTGGTATTTTGTTTGCCATTTATGATAGACTCGTAAAAGAAAGATTCTCATGAAAATTATCAATAACATTCACACCTTTATCTGGAAATCAATGTCAGCCAACAACTGCAACACATATTTGATTGACGGACCAACCCGTGTCCTAATCGATCCGGGTCACAGCAATCTGTTTGATCACGTACGGGAAGGGCTTATGAAATTAGGTCTGACGCTCGAAGATATCGGATTGATCATATGCACCCATGCCCACCCTGACCACATTGAGGCTGTTCAATTATTTAAAGAAACCCCGGCCCTTATGACGCTCCATCATAAGGAATGGAATTTTTTAAAAACCATCGATAAATATGTCAGCGCCTCCATTGGTATCAATCCGGATTTAATCACCCCCGATTTTTTTCTCAAAGAAGGCGACATTTCTGTAAATGGCCTTAACCTAAAGGTGCTTCACACCCCGGGTCATTCACCTGGATCTGTCTCACTTTACTGGACGGACCAAAAGCTAATGTTCACAGGCGATCTGGTTTTTAAAGAGGGTATCGGACGTACGGATCTTCCCGGCGGCAATGGTTCAGTGCTTAAAGAAAGCATCAAAAAGCTCGCAAAACTTGAGATCGAATGGCTATTGCCGGGTCATGGTGATATCATTAGCGGGGCAAAGGATGTCGAGAAAAACTTCGCTCATTTGCAACAATTTTGGTTAACCCACATCTAACCCGCATTTCTCACGAGCCGAGTTTGCAGTATCTACGAGATGCGGTCATACAAGGCGGTCTTTTCCCGAACTAGAATCTGATCAAATTTATCCTTAATCTCCTTAACGGTTAATATCAATTCATTGTCGGTCTCCAAATTAGGCACAACAGCGGAACCTGAAATAAAACGCTTTTCTGCCAGATCTGCTTTTACCTCTTTTATCCTTTTTTCAGACGCAAACCCGACGGCATCCTGAAAATCGTGGAATAATGTCTCAATCCCCGATATGTCTAAGCCGCAATTTTCATTTAACAACTCAAGAAGGGACTCATTTTTATGCCCTAGCTTAAGACTGTCTAAAAGCATCCGCGACAGCATCTTATCCACCTTCAAATCATAGGCTTTTCTTAAGCTGTCCAGTTCTTTTTCCAGATGTTCCTTTTTTAATAGATTGTCCTGATATTTTTGCAAAAGGCCCTTTAACCTCTTATTGACTTCAATATGTTTTTGCTCCTCCTTTTCCTCCTGGCTGAGGGTAAGGTGCCTGGTCTTTTCCATAACAAGATCGAGGGTGCTTTTAATTTCTCCCATTGGATACCTCTGTATTGTAACCTTGATGTGGTTGATATTCTTTGTTGTCAGTATAATCCCCAACCCGGACAAGCCGGAACCAAACAGGATATTTTAATAATTTAATTTCCTGTGCCGTCTAACAAGCAGATACTGGATACTGGATACTCGATGCTGGATAAAATAAGGATAACTTCATTTTTTAAAGGTCCGGCATCCGGAAACAAGTATCAAGCATCTTTTGCATTCAAATCGAAGTCCCTGATCAAAAAAATAGGATCGATTGTATAACTTTTTCATACAGTTTCCGTAAAATTTGTGCAACCTACTACCATAAATCAATTTTGCCATCAATTGATTTACACCTGACATGGTCATGAT